>NZ_JAKWFH010000054.1:0-50133 GCF_029522185.1 Burkholderia sp. IO2
CGCGCCGACCGCCGCGCCGGTGCCGCCGTTGAACGCGGCGCCGGCCGCCGCGCCGAGCGCGGTGCCGACGGCCGCGCTGCCGACCGCGCTCGCGGTCGACGCCTGCCCGGCGCTCACGCCGCCCGATTGCTGGAACGCATACTGCCGGCAACTGCCGTCGTCCGCGCGGAACTGGTCGAACGACTTGCCGGTGCCCGGCAGCGCCATCACGCTCGGCCCGCTCGGCAGGTAGGCGCACGCGCCGAGCAGCGCGGCCAGCGCCAGCACGGCCGGCACGCGCAGCGGTCGAAATACGGTGTTCATCGTCGCGCCTCCGTCATTGCGGCCGCGCCGGCACCGCGCGCCAGCCCGACTTGCAGGTCTTCACATGCGGGTAGTAATGCTTCGACGCGTCGCAGTAGTACCAGAGGTCCGCGTCGCCGTCGTCCTGCGGCTGCCCCTTCTCGACATACTCGGGCGGCGGCGGCGGAGCGACCGGCACCGCGACGACGGGCGGCGGGTAGTAGTACGGCGCAGGGACGACCGGGGCGTAATACGGGTAGCCGGGGCCGATATAGACTCCGACCCGGGCGGCATGCGCCACGCCGCCCGTCGCGACCGCGAGCGCGGCCGCCGCGCCCAGCGCGAGCTTCAATCCATTCACGTCACGTTCTCCGGCAGGCCGGTTCGGCGATCCGAACCCGGCATCCCGAACGCTACGCCGCACGCGCTCGGGGATCCATTACGGGCCGGCGCGCGAATGTTGCGCGACGTTACCCGTGTGACAGACGCCCCGCCCGTTCGAACGCTCGCGTTACGCGTTTAACGCATCGAAACCGATCGCCGTCCCGGCACACGGTTTTCGTCTGCGCAAAACCGTTCCGATGACGCGACGCGCCATATTGACGCATGTGCGTCAGACCGCCACGCCGCGACCGCGCGCGCCGCGAACGACGTTCTTGATACGAATCAACGATTTATCCCGAAATCGCGCGCGACGGACTGGACATCTGCGACGAGTTGGCGCATTTCGCGGTGCAACATCGCGGCACATACTCCAGCCAACCCCGACGCCTGTCCGCCGGGGTCCGCCGGCACCCGCCGGCGGGTATCGTCAGCCTCGGTCATCTGGTATGGACACCGCACTTTCGGCCCTCGATCTGGCCCGCCTGCAATTCGCGTTCACCGTCTCCTTTCACATCGTCTTTCCGGCGCTGAGCATCGGCCTCGCCAGCTTCATCGCCGTGCTCGAATATCGCTGGCTCAAGACCGGCAAGCAGTACTACAAAACGCTCTGCCTGTTCTGGTCGAAGATCTTCGCGGTCGCGTTCGGGATGGGCGTCGTGTCCGGCGTCGTGATGAGCTATCAGTTCGGCACCAACTGGTCGGGCTTCTCGAGCTTCGCCGGCGCCGTCACCGGCCCGCTGCTGATGTACGAGGTCATGACCGCGTTCTTCCTCGAAGCCGGCTTCCTCGGCATCATGCTGTTCGGCTGGAACCGCGTGAGCCCGCGCGCGCACTTCGGCGCGACGCTGATGGTCGCGATCGGCACGCTGATCTCGACGTTCTGGATCCTCGCGTCGAACAGCTGGATGCAGACGCCGCAAGGCTTCGAGATCGTCGACGGCCGCGTCGTGCCGACCGACTGGTTCGCGATCATCTTCAACCCGTCGTTCCCGTACCGCCTGTTCCACATGGCGATCGCCGCGTTCATCGTCGCCGCGCTGGTGGTGGCCGCGACGGGTGCGTGGCACCTGCTGAAGGGTCGCCGCGACAAGGGTGTGAAGAAGATGTTCTCGATGGCGCTGTGGCTGCTGCTCGTGCTCGCGCCGCTGCAGGCCGTGATCGGCGACCAGCACGGCATCAACACGCTGAAGCACCAGCCCGCGAAGATCGCCGCGATCGAAGGGCTGTGGGAAACCGAAAAGGGCGGCACCGCGCTCAACCTGTTCGGCATTCCGGACATGCAGGCGGAAACGACCCGCTACGCGGTGAAGGTGCCGCACCTCGGCAGCCTGATCCTCACGCACAGCTGGGACGGCGAGATCCGCGGGCTGAAGGACTTCCCGCCGGAAGACCGCCCGAATTCGACGGTCGTGTTCTGGAGCTTCCGGATCATGGTCGGCCTCGGCTTCGCGATGATCGGCCTCGCCGCGCTCGCCTGGCTGCTGCGTCGCCGCGGCCGCCTGTATGAATCGAAGGGGTTCCAGCGCTTCGCGCTCGCGATGGGCCCGACCGGCTTCGTGTCGCTGCTCGCGGGCTGGGTGACGACCGAAGCCGGCCGCCAGCCGTGGGTCGTGTATGGCGTGAAGCGCACTGCGGAGGCCGTGTCGCCGCTGTCGGTGCAGCAGGTCAGCCTGTCGATGATGACGTTCGTGATCGTGTACTTCCTCGTGTTCGGCACCGGCGTGTACTACATGCTGAAGCTGATGAAGGCCGGCCCCGCGCTGCCCGACATCAAGCACGACGACGAACCCGATACGCGCCCCGATCACACCGCGCGCCGCCCGATGTCGGCCGTCGACGAGCTGATCGAGACCGTCTGAGCCCACTCCTTTCGCTTACGAGAAAACCTATGGACGTCACCGTAATCTGGGCCGCGATCATCGCATTGGGGCTTTTCATGTACGTCGTGCTCGACGGCTTCGACCTCGGCATCGGCATCGTCTTCCCGTTCTTCCCGGACGAGAAGGAACGCGACCTGATGATGAACACGGTCGCGCCCGTGTGGGACGGCAACGAAACGTGGCTCGTGCTCGGCGGCGCCGGGCTGTTCGCGGTGTTCCCGGTCGTCTATTCGACCGTGCTGTCGGCGCTGTACCTGCCGCTGATCTTCATGCTGGTGTGCCTGATCTTCCGCGGCGTGTCGTTCGAGATCCGTGCGAAGGCGCGCCGCACGAAACAGCTGTGGGATCTCGCGTTCATCGGCGGCTCGGCCGGCGCGACGCTGTTCCAGGGCATCGCGCTCGGCGCGTTCCTGCAGGGCATCGACGTGAAGGACGGCGTGTATGCCGGCGGCGCGTTCGACTGGCTCACGCCGTTCAGCCTGCTGACCGGCCTCGGCCTGATCGTGACCTATGCGCTGCTCGGCTGCTGCTGGCTCGTCGCGAAGACCGAAGGCGACCTGCAGCGCCGCCTGCATCGCGTCGTGTGGCCGCTGACCGTCGTGCTGCTCGGCTTCATCGCGATCGTCAGCCTGTGGACGCCGCTGCAGGACCCGGCCATCGCGCAGCGCTGGTTCGATTCGGGGTTGTTCTGGCGCCTGCTGCCGGTGCCGTTCCTGGTCGCCGCGTGCGCGGCGTGGATGCGTCGCGCGGTGCGCGACCGGCACGACATGACGCCGTTCGTGCTCGCGCTGGCGCTGGTGCTGCTCGGCTACGTCGGCCTGCTCGTCACGCTGTTCCCGTATGCGATTCCGCAGACGATGACGATCTGGGAAGCGGCGGCGCCGCGTTCGAGCCAGACCTTCACGCTGGTCGGCGCAGCGGTTATCCTCCCGATCATCATCGCCTACACGACGATGGGTTACTGGGTATTCCGAGGCAAGGTGCGCCATGAAGACCAGCATTACTACCACCACTGATTCCGCCGATCGCCCACCCGAGGCGCCGCGGCCGAGGATGCGCGGCTGGATGTGGTTCGTCGTCCTGTGGGCGGGCGGCGTGATCGGCGCCGTCACGCTCGGCTATGCGTTCAAGATCTTCATGAACCTGACGCTGTTTGCGGTGAAGTAGGTAAAGCGGCCGCCCGGTCGAACGATGGACCGGGCGGCCGCTTTGTCATTGCGGCCGCAGCTTCGGCCAGATGCGTCGGGCATCCGCCATTTAGGCAGAAATCTATATAAATCACATCGTCGATGTGAATAAGAAGTATAGATTTTTACCGAAATACGAACCACGCGGCCGAATCACCCCACCGCGCACTGCGCGTCTACGGCCGCCCGCGCAGCGCCGCCTCGATCTTGCGATCGGTCTTGTACTGGCTCAACGCATACACCGACCAGATCGCGGCCGGCAACCAGCCGATGACCGTGAGTTGCAGGAGCAGGCAGATAATCCCGGCGATCGGGCGGCCGATCGTGAAGAACTGGAACCACGGAAGCAGCAGGGCAAGCAGCAGGCGCATGAGCGATCCTCTCGGTACGTCGTTGAACGGGTGATGCGCGACGAATATGCCGGTGCACGCGCCTGAATTCAAGCCATGCACCGGCATCGCGGCGCCATGATCCGCCCGGCGCCGCGTTCACCCCACTCAACTTCCGAAACGCCCGCGTCATGCCGCGGACGCACCGCCCTTCCCCACGCTCAACGCCCGATACCGAGCCCCGGCAGCACGCGCGTGTTCTCGGCCACGACCGCCTGCAGCAAGCGCGGGTCGGCGCCGAGCAGCGCGAGGATCGTCGGCGCGACCTGCTTCGTGCCGACGAGGTCGTTCACCGTGCGCGCACGATGAATGCCCGGATACGACACGAGCAGGCCGAGGTGGCTGTCGTCCGGCGCGTTGCCGCCGTGCTCCTCGTCCTTCTTCGTGCTCGACGTGTAGATCACGCCCGGATTCGGCTGGACGACGATGTCCGGCGTGCGGCCGTTGGCCGGATCGCCGAAGCGCTCGGCGAGCGCCGCGCCGTACAGCACGTATGCCTGCGGGCCGTCCGCGCAGATCCCCGGCGCGTTGCAGCCGAGGTTCGCCTTCAGCGTCTGCACGACGGCCGTGCGCTGGCTGCGGTCGCGCAGCCAGATCAGCCCGACGTCGTCGGTCTGCACGAAGCCCGTGCCGACCAGGCCCGAACCGTCGTTCAGGTTGCCCGTCGTCGTGTTGTTCTGGCCGAAGTTGCCGTTCGGGTCGAGGAAGTTGTTCGCTTCGAGCAGCTTCGTCAGCGTGTCGCCGTTCTTCACGAGCTTCGTGTGATCGCTCGGCGACTGGCCGTGCTTCGACGTGACGATCACGGCCGTCGACGAATACAGGTTCGCCTGCTTCAGCGCCGCGACGACATGGCCGATCGCGTCGTCGACATACGTGATCGCGTTCGCGACCTGCCCGTTCGGCGTGAAATCGGCGTCGAGATAGCCGCCGCCCTTCGCGACCGGCGCCTTCTGCGCGACGCTCAGCGTCTGGAAGTTCGCGCCGAACAGCGTCGGCACCGGTGCGGTCTTCGTGCCGGTCGAATCGCGGCCGCCGATCTGGTTGATCAGCGCCTGCACGTGCAGGTTGTCGAAGCGCGCGGTGTGCGAATAGACGTCGGTGTACGCGGTGTTGGTCGCCGGGTCGATCGAATTGATCTCGGTGCGCATCAGGTCGTCGACGCCGGTGCCCGACGGGCCGTTCAGCCAGTCGTAGCCCCACGCGTGCTTGTCGGCCCACGCGGTGCGCGCATTCGGCACGCCGGCCTTCACCGCCTCGAACACCGTGTTGGTCTTCACGTAGTTGTGCGGGTAGACCGGCACGCACTGGCCGTTGACCTTCGCATGCGGGATCGCCTGCGGATTGAACGCGCCGCCGCCGTCGAGGTGCACGAGCGCGCCGCCGTTCTGCGCATCGATGCCGGTCGTCTCGTCGAACACGACGTTCCAGCCCTGCTTGCCCGAGCACGTGGTGTCGCTCGGCGCGTACAGGTTGCGGTCGTACGACACGTCGTAGAACAGGCCGGCCGTCTTCGGCGAGCCGCCCGTCACGAGCGCGGCGAGGCCCGGGAACGAATCCGACAGGCCCGGCGTATACGCATTCGCATACGTCACACCGCTCTTCGCGAGCACCGCGATGTTCGGACACGTATTCGCGCCGATGCAGCGCGCGAGATCCTGTTCGTGCAGGCCGTCGATGCTCAGCAGCAGCACGTGCTTCACGACGCGGCTCGCCCGGCCGTTGTCCCCGCCCTGAGCGTTGCCGTCCTGTTGCGCCGCATGCACGCCCGCGCTGGCGAGCGCCAGCGCGCCCGCCACCATCGCCGCCATTTTCCGTTGCTTGATGAACCTGGAAATCATCACCCCACCTCACCGATTGATGTTGAACCACGTGACCTGCCTTCAGGCGCGCAAAATATCGCCGGATCGTGCGGCGCTCGGATGAAGCGGGGCTTTCTGTTCTCTGTCAAACGTAACCAATCGCAAATGACATCACGCGGTCGCAATCCGCGGCCCTCGCGTGCGCCGGCCCGTGCGGCGGGATTTTTTTTCGGGTTGGCCCGCGACTATTGGCGTGTGATAAAGGGTTTTCCCTGACCCGGAGCACGAGTATGTCGACCCTGGAAGCTCTCCGGTTCGTGCTGGACGATGCACGTACCCCTGAAATCATCCGTCATCACGTCGTCGACGCGCTGCAGTACGCGTTGCGCAACTACGGACCGGTGTTCACCGCGAAGGAAGTCGAATGGCTGACGCAGTGGGACGACGCGCGTCTGCCGCTGGCCGCGAGGAAGGAACTGGACAAGCGCGAACCGGCGATCGCCGGCCGCTGAAAAAAAGCCGCCGCGCCCGACGAATGCGGGCGCGGCGGCGGATGCGGGATGACGGACGGCGGTAACGCTTACTGCAGCCCGAAGTCGACGCGGGTCGTCGCGCCCTTGTCCGAGATGCCCTTCGCATCGAGCTTCGGCGCGACGACGAACATGCGGCTCGAATCGATCTTGCCGTCGAGGTACTGGCGCACGGCCTGCGCGCGCTGCTGCGCGAGCGCACGCAGCGCGTTGTCGTCGGCCGGCGCGTGATCGGCGAGCGCCTGCTTCATGTCCGCATCGGGCAGCGTCTTCTGCAGGCCCACCAGGTTGCGCGGCTTCTTGAAGTCGGCGGCCTTGTACGCGCGCGTCAGGTACTTCGAGTATTCGGCCTTGTCGACCTTCACCGACATCGGATCGACGCTCTCGCCCTGCCCGACCACGTCCTTCAGCTTCTGCTGGCGCACCAGCCGCTCGACGTACGCGTCACGCAGCCCCGGCGTGTCCTGCGCCGGATCGACGCGGCCGATCAGGTCGAGGCGGATCGACGGCTTCTCGGTCAGCATCTTCACGACCGTGTCGAGCTTCTTCTGCTGCGTGTCGGTCAGCGCATACGAGCCCGGCGCGAACTCGACGTAGCCGAGATCCTCGCCGCCTCCGCCGAACGCATTCGCGAGCAGCGTGAACGGCGACGTGACGGCCTTCGCGATCAGGTTCAGCACCGCATGCCAGATCAGCCCGCCGACGCTGAACTCCGGATTCGACAGCGAGCCCGACACCGGCAGGTTCACGTCGATCTGGCCGCGCGTGTTTTTCAGCAGCGAGATCGCCAGCTTCACCGGCAGCTTCGTCGCGGTGTCGTTTTCAACGTGATCGCCGAACGTGAGCTGGTCGATGAAGATGTGGTTGTTCGCCGACAGCTGGTCGTTCGCGAGCTGGTAGTGCAGGTCGACGTTGAGCTTGCCCTTCGTGATCGGATAGCCGGCGTACTTCGCCGAATACGGCGTGAGGTTGGTCAGCTCGATGTCGTGCGCGGTCGCCGTGAGGTCGAGCGCCGGCTTCTCGATCAGCGGGTTCACCGAGCCCTTGATCGAGATCGGCCCGTTGCCCGCGAGGTTCGCGGCGACGTCGACCGGCGCGGACGTCGTCGAATCCGTGCCGAACGCGCCGACCGTGCCCTTGATCGCGACGAGGTTCGCCGTGTAGTTCGGCTTGATGAAGTTGTCCGTGTACGTGACGCGGCCGTTCTGCAGCACCAGTTCGCCGAAGTGCATCCGCACCGGGTTCTGCGGCTGCGGCGCGGCCTTCACGACCACCGTCGCCGACGCGGCGGCCGGCACGGACGCCTGCTGCGCGGCCGCGGCCGATGCGGCCTGCGCGGCGGCCGGCGGCGTCACGCCCGGCGACAGCGGCACGGGCTCGCCCTTGCTCGCGTCGCGCGTGAGCGACTGCGCGGGGCCCGTCTCCTTCGCGACCACGTCCTTCAGGTTCAGCCGCCCCTGCGCATCGAGCAGCACGCGGCCGTAGAAGTTCGAGAACGTCACGCGCGCGGCGTCGACGTCGGTGCCCTTCTCGTCGTAGTTTGCCTTCAGGTTCGACAGCGCGAGCGAGCGCCAGCCGGCGAACGGGTCGGACGTCGCCTTGTCGAGCATCCGCACGTCGACCAGCGCGACGTCGCCGCGATAGGTCGCGCGCGGCGTGTCCTTCACCTGCGCGAACGTCAGGTTGCCCTGCGCGTTGAGCAGCGCGCTGGCGATCGTCGCGTTCAGCGCGCTGCCGAAGTACGGCTCGAACGCGGCCGCGTCGAGGCGGTTGCCGTTGATCTTCAGGCCGAGCTTCAGCGGCTGCGCGGTCACGTCACCCGTCACGTTCAGCGAGCCCTTGCGGTTCAGCGTCGCTTTCAGTTGCACGGGCAGCGGCTTCGTCAGGTCGTCGCTCACCTTCTGCACCGACAGCTCCAGCGGCTTGATCGCCAGCTTCACCGGACGCGGCGTCGACAGGTCGGTGAAGTTCGCGGACGCCTCCTTCACGTTCAGCGCGTCGATCCGGTAGTGCCACGACGGCGCGGCGGCCTGCGCCTTGCGCGCGACCGTGCGCTTCGGCACCGCCGCCTGCGCGGGTTCGGCGAGCGCCGCGAGGTCGATCTTGCCGTCCTTCAGGCGCTTCACGTCGAGCGCGAGCCCGCTTGCGTCGACGCTCGCGATCTCCGCGGTGCGCGCCGCAACGTCGACCTTCGCGATCTTCGCGCTCGCGTCGGGCAGCACGATCGCGGGCGCCTTGTTGTCCGGCGCGGCGATCTTCAGCGACTTCAGGCTGACCGTGCTGTCGGCGACTTCCGCGGCAAGCGGCGTCTTGCCCCAGTCGGTCTTCGCGTTGACGGTCGCGCCGAGCGTGCCGTCGAGCACGCGTGCGCGCGTCGCCTCGCCGAGGTACGGCTGCAGCGCCGGCAGCGCGAGCGCGGCGACCGTCAGCTTCGTGTCGGCCTGCTTCGCGGCGAGATTGAACGCGCCTTCGGCCGTCACGTCGCCGCCGCGCGACAGCGACGTCGACAGCGTGTATTTCGCGGGCGTCTTGCCCTGCAGCGAGAAACCGTCGAGCGTCGCGGCGAGCTTCGTCAGCGACATCGCGGTCGGCGTCGCCGGCACACGGTCGTCGACGTTGATCGTGCCGCCGTCGATCGCGACATGACGGATCGTCAGGTCGAGCGGCGGCGCTTCCTTCGCGGCGGCGCTACGTTCGGCCTTCGCGCCGCTGGCGGCGGCGACGGCGCCGGACGCACCGGATGCGGCGGCGACGGCCGACGCGGCCGGCTTGCCAGCCCCGGCCTCGACCTTCGGCGCGGCGGCCGGTTGCGCGACGAGCTTCTCGACGTTCAGCACGCCCTGCTTGTCGCGCGACAGGTCGACCACCGGCCGGTCGATCCGGATCTCGTCGAAGTGCATCGCGTTGCGCAGCGGCTCGAGGCCGGCCGCCGCGACGTGCACGCCGCGCGCGGCGAACAGCGGCGCCGACGCGCGGTCGGTCACCTTCGCGTCGTTCAGGTCGACGGTGCCCGACACGCGCAGCGCCGGCGTCTCGCCGCTCATCACGAAATTGACCGTGAGGTTGCTGCTGAGCAGGCCGCTCGTCACGGCCACCGGCAGCTTCGCCGGCACGTACGAGATCAGCTTCGGCACGTCGAGGCGGTCGAACTTCAGCGCGATCTCCGATTCGCGCGACTGCGCGAACGGCTTGGTCTTGCCGTCGATCGAGATCGGGCTGCCGTCGAAGCGCGCGCGCAGCTTCGGCTCGACGAAGATGTCGGTCTTCGAGGCGAGCGTCGCGATGTACGGGATGCCGAGCGTCCAGTTGTCGACCACGTGCTTTTCGTTCAGCAGGCGATCGTCGAAATCGATCCGGCCGTCGTTGACCTGGATGTTCGACACCGAGAATTGCGTCGGCTTGCTGTCGGGCTTCGGCGTCGGCGACGAGAACTTCTCGATCAGGTCGGTGAAATTGAAGCGCTGCGCATCGTAGCGGACGATGTGAAAGCGCGGCGAGTCGAGTCGGACCTCGTTGACGATCGGCGCGCCGCGCAACAGCGACGACCACGACGGCCGCACGACCAGCTTGCCGATGTCGATGAAATCGCCCTGGCCGCCGCGCTCGCCGAGGTGGATGCCGTCGGCTTCGAGGTTCAGCGTGTACGGGTTCAGCGCGATGCGCTGGATCGTGGCCGGCCGGTCGAGCTGCTTGCTCAACTGCTGTTCGGCGACATGGCGGATCAGCGGCGGCGCCGCGAAGAAGCCGAGCAGTCCGAATAAAACGACGAAGATCAGCACGCCGATGCCGATACGCCGGGTGCGGCGCGAGCGTGCAACGCCGCCGAGGGCATGGAGGGTCGAGGGTACGGTTTCTTTGTCTGCGCTTGCCATGCTTGAATGCCTCGGGAATGGATGCCGGGCCGCACCGGATAACCGGGCGGCCGCGCACGCTATCCCGAAAGTATAGGCTCAGGAGGTGACGGTACGGAGGTCGGGCGCCGCCGCAGCGCCCGCCGGTCGGACAACGGCGACGGTCAACCGTTCATTTCCGGACGATGACGGGCGGCATCCAGGACCCGTCGCTCGCCTGCGGCTTCGGCGCGTACAGGCGCAACGCGAGCGCGAAATCGGTACGCGGCGCCGGCAGCCAGTTGGCCGCATGCGTGCCGCCCGGCGACGCCGACACGACGATGTCGATCGAGCCGTCATGGTTGCGGCGCAGCCGGTCGCGATCGCCGAGCGAGCGGCGCGCCGACCCGACGTCGGGCAGCGCGCCGTTGGTCGTGTACGGCGTGAGCGTCCAGAATGCGCGCACCGGCGGCAGCGCGCCCGGCGCGAAATGCAATACGTAGCGGTTCGCGCCGTTCAGCGGATGGCCATCGCTGTCGACGCGGGCGACCGCGAGCGTCTCGTCGTCGCGCGTCGCGGTGCCGAACTGCGTGTAGGCCGCGTACGCGCGCAGTGCGTAGTCCTGGCCGTACTTGCCGGCCGTATCGCCGATCCAGCTCCAGCCGTTCGCGTTCAGCAGGTTCGACGGCGCCGCCGCGAGCCGCGCGCGCGCCTCGGCGACGCCGGCCGTCGCGGCCGTCAGACGGTCGCCCGTCCACAGCACCGGGTAGCCGGCCGTCACGCCGATGTCGGCGAGCGATTCCTGCGCGTGCGCGTCGTCGGCCGGCGCCGGATTGTCCTGCAGCGCCCGCGCGAAGCGCGTGAAGAACGCCTTCGGGTCGAGCGCGGCGACCTGCTCGGCCGGCGTGCCGCCCCCCACCGCCTCGGACGGCGCGCTGCCCGCATGGACCGCGACCGACGCACCGCGCTCGGCGCCGGTGTACACCGACAGCGGCACCACGCGGATCGCGCGCTGCAGCTTCTTCACGTTCGTCAGGTCGCGCCCGCCGCTCGTCTGCAACCGCACTTCGAGCCACGCATTGGCGGACGGCACGTCGACACGCAGCACGCCCTTCGGCAACGTGCCTTGCCAGTCCTTCGCGGCGAAGGCAATCGTTTGCGATCGGCCGGCACCACGGGGGCCGCGTGCGGCGACGCTCGACGACGACCACAGCACGTTGGTCCACATGTCGAGCGCACGCGCGTCCCAGTAGCGGCCGCGCGTGTCGGGCAGCGTGACGATCACGGGTTCGGCGGCGACATCGAGCCAGCCGGTCGAGTCGAGCGTGTCGACGCCCGGCAGCGGCGGGTTGACCGCGCCGACGGGCGGCAGCGCCTGCGCGTGGCGCAGCGTGTTGAGCGGCGCCTGCCCCGGTTGCGCGCCGTCGCCGCCCGTCGCAGCTTCCTTCGCGACGTCCATCAGCACGAGCGGATACGCATAGATATAGGAGTCGGCAACTTCCGCCCGCATCCAGCCGGTTTTCCGCTGGATCGCGTCCGGTTGCGACGCGCATCCTGCAAGCAACGCCGCAATGGCCAGCGACGCGCACGCGCGTCGCAGAGAAACTGATTCTCGCTGGTTTTCAATCATCGATTACTGGCCGAATATCGTTCTTTTCAGTCAACGCCCTGTTCGTCTCGCGAACGGCTAAAACAGGGCACCCCAGCGTACCCGGATGACCGTTTCGCTACGTTTCGTAACGGTGGGCGCTGATGTCAGGCCGGTATCATAGCGCCTAAGGGCATCCCCCAATATGCCGAATAACGGGTAAAACGGTAGTCGAACTATCAACGAATCTGAAATATTGCACAGGATTCGACAAAAATCTGAAACGGCGCCATCGCGCCGGAATGATGGCTGGACGAGGGCCGTCGACGATGATCGACCAATGGTGTCACTATTGGCACCACAGGCTACGCCAAGCGGATGGAAGAATCCTCGACCAAATGACGCGCAAGCCCGCGAAGGTGCGCTTCATCGATCTGTTCGAGATCTCGCAGGTTCTCGACGCGATCGATCGACTGAAGGAACAGAAATCATGACCCAAGACCACTTTACGTACCGCGTAACGTGGTCCCCGGAGGACGGGGAGCACGTCGGCCTCTGCGCGGAATTCCCGTCTCTTTCGTGGCTCGACGCAACACCGGAGGGCGCACTGGTCGGCATTCGCCGGCTCGTCGCCGACGTCGTGAGCGAGATGACCGCGAACGGCGAGACCGTGCCCGAACCGATCGCCGACCGAACCTACAGCGGCGAATTCAAGGTCCGCATCCCGCCGCAGGCGCACCGCGCGCTGGTCATCCAGGCCGCCGAGCAAGGCGTCAGCCTCAATCGCCTCGCGAGCGCCAAGCTCTGCGCCTGAGCGCACACACCCCGGCACGCTCGGTCGCCCGGTCGTCCGTCCGGAAGCCGGGCGATCGCTTTTTCCGCGTTGTGACAACCTGTGTGCATCGACCTGCGTCGCATCGTCGCCGGCGCTTGACCTTACCATCATGGGAATGTTGATACTGGAACCATTCGCGGCACGAACCGCGCTTTTGGGGAATCCGACATGACTGAACCACTTGCCTCCGCGGCACGGCAAACGATCGCGCTGAGCGTCGACGGCATGCATTGCGGCGGCTGCACGGGCCGCGTGCAGCGCGCGCTGGCCGCCGTGCCGGGCGTCGTCGATGCGGCGGTCGATCTCGATGCACAGGCGGCGACGGTCACCGCGCAGGACACGGTCGAGCCCGAGCGGCTCGTCGACGCGATCCGTGAGGCCGGCTACCACGCAGCGGTGCGCGACGCGGCCGTCGAAGCCGGTGCGGTCACGCCGGCGGCGCGCGAAGCAACGCCGCCTGCGCCGGCCGCCGCCGCGACGATCGAACTCGATATCGAAGGCATGACCTGCGCGTCATGTGTGTCGCGCGTCGAAAAGGCGCTCGCGAAGGTGCCGGGCGTCACGCGCGCATCGGTCAACCTTGCGACCGAACGCGCGACGGTCGACGCGTCGGCCGGGGTTTCCGCCGCGCAATTGGCAGATGCCGTGAAACAGGCCGGCTATGGCGCGACGCCGACAGCGTCGGATACCAATGCCCCGGCCGCCGCCCCGACCCGCCCCGCTACGCCCGCGAGCATCGAACTCGACATCGACGGGATGACCTGCGCGTCGTGCGTGTCGCGTGTCGAGAAGGCGCTCGCGAAAGTGCCGGGCGTCACGCGCGCCTCGGTCAATCTGGCAACTGAACGCGCGACGGTCGACGCGTCGGCCGACGTATCCGCCGCCCAGCTTGCCGAAGCGGTGAAACAGGCCGGCTACGGCGCGACACCGGCGGCCGTCGCCACGCCTGCGGCCCCCGCCACTTCCGCGGCCGCCGACGTCGAACTCGACATCGGCGGCATGACCTGCGCGTCCTGCGCCGGCCGCGTCGAAGAAGCGCTGGCCGCCGTGCCGGGCGTCGCGCGCGCGACGGTCAATCTCGCGACCGAGCGCGCGTCGGTGCACGGCGCCGGCGCACTCGACGCCGCCGCGCTGATCGCCGCCGTCACCACGGCCGGCTACCATGCATCGCTTCCCGCCGCGTCACCCGCCGGCGCAACGGCCGGCGCCGACGCGCAACCGGCCGGCCCCGCGCCGGACGCCGACGCACGCAAGCGCCGCGAGGCCATCCGCGAACGCAACCTCGTGATCGGCGCCGCCGTGCTGAGCGCGCCGCTCGTCGCGCCGATGCTCGCCGCGCCGTTCGGCCTCGACCTGATGCTGCCCGGCTGGCTCCAGCTCGTGCTCGCGTCGATCGTGCAGTTCGGCTTCGGCGCACGCTTCTATCGCGCGGCCTGGCATGCGGTGAAGGCGCGCACCGGCAACATGGACCTGCTCGTCGCGCTCGGCACGTCGGCCGCGTACGGGCTGAGCCTGTGGATGCTGCTGCGCGATCCCGCGCATCCGGGCCATCTGTATTTCGAAGCGTCGGCCGTCATCGTCACGCTCGTGCGCTTCGGCAAGTGGCTCGAATCGCGCGCGAAGCGCCAGACCACCGAGGCAATCCGCGCGCTGAACGCGCTGCGCCCCGACCGCGCGCGGGTCGTCGAGCACGGCGTCGAACGCGACGTGCCTCTATCGCACGTGCGCGTCGGCACGCACGTCAGCATCCGGCCCGGCGAGCGCGTGCCGGTCGACGGGCGGATCGTGTCGGGCCGCTCGCACATCGACGAATCGCTGATCACCGGCGAAAGCCTGCCCGTGCCGAAGGACGACGGCGACGCCGTCACGGCCGGCTCGATCAACGGCGAAGGCGCGCTCGTCGTCGCAACCACCGCGATCGGCGCGGAGACGACGCTCGCGCGCATCATCCGCCTCGTCGAATCCGCGCAGGCCGAGAAGGCGCCGATCCAGCGGCTCGTCGATCGCGTCAGCGAGGTGTTCGTGCCGGCGATCCTCGGCATCGCCGTGCTGACGCTGGTCGGCTGGCTGATCGCCGGCGCCGGGATGGAAACCGCGATCCTCAACGCGGTCGCGGTGCTCGTGATCGCCTGCCCGTGCGCGCTCGGTCTCGCGACGCCGGCCGCGATCATGGCCGGCACCGGCGTCGCGGCCCGGCACGGCGTGCTGATCAAGGACGCGCAGGCGCTCGAACTCGCGCAGCGCACGACCGTGATCGCGTTCGACAAGACCGGTACGCTGACCGAAGGCAAACCGTCCGTGACGGCGTTCGACGCCGTCGGCGTGCCGCGCGACGAAGCGCTCGCGCTCGCGGCGGCCGTGCAGCGGCAGAGCGACCATCCGCTCGCGCGCGCGGTGGTCGCCGCGCATGACGCCGACGTGGCCGCACAGGGCGGCGCAGCCGCGCCGGTCGTCGCGACCGATGCGCGCGCGGTGGCCGGGCGCGGTGTGGAAGCGCACGTCGGCGGGCAACAACTTGCGCTCGGCAGTACGCGCTGGCGCGACGAACTCGGCATCGCGGTACCGCCGGCGCTCGACGCGCGCGCGGCGGAACTCGAACGCGCCGGCAACACGATCTCGTGGTTGATGCGCGTCGATGCGCCGCGCGCGGTGCTCGCGCTGATCGCATTCGGCGACACCGTGAAGCCGGGCGCCCGCGACGCGATCGCGGCGCTGTCGGCGCGCGGCGTCGCGAGCGCACTCGTGACGGGCGACAACCGTGGCAGCGCGGCGGCCGTCGCGGCGGCGCTCGGCATCGGCGAAGTGCACGCGCAGGTGCTGCCCGACGACAAGGCACGCGTCGTCGCCGAGCTGAAGCGCACGCACGGCGGCGTCGTCGCGATGGTCGGCGACGGGATCAACGATGCGCCCGCGCTCGCCGCGGCGGACGTCGGCATCGCGATGGCGACCGGCACCGACGTCGCGATGCACACGGCCGGCATCACGCTGATGCGCGGCGACCCGGCGCTCGTCGCCGACGCGATCGACATCTCGAAGCGCACGTACCGCAAGATCCAGCAGAACCTGTTCTGGGCGTTCGTGTACAACCTCGTCGGCGTGCCGCTCGCGGCGCTCGGCTTGTTGAACCCGGTGATCGCGGGCGCGGCGATGGCGTTTTCCAGCGTCAGCGTCGTAACCAACGCGCTGCTGCTGCGGAGATGGAAAGGCCGCGCGCGTTGAGGCGGCAAGCGGTGAATGGCGGACGGCCGAACGGGCCGTTCGGCGTTCGATCGGCAGGAAGGATCGGGAAGACAGCCGGCTACGCAGTGCGCCGAACCGACAGCACGTGACGATGCATCGCGATGCCGGCGGATTCAGTTCGACACGACCGGTTTGATCAACGTCGTCGTGATCGGCGCGAAGCCGCATGCACGATACAGCGCACGCGCCGCCGCGTTGTGATTGAAGACCGACAGCCCGATCTCGGTGACGCCGTACCGGCGCGCCTCGGCATCGAGCGCATCGAGCGCGCGCGTGGCCCAGCCCTGGCGGCGCCGGGACGGGACGATGTCGAGGTCGTAGATGAACAGCGTGCGGTTCGGCCCTTCGGGGACGATCGCGTACCAGAGGTCGCCCACCGTGTCGCCGCTGGCGCCATCGATGAGTGTGACGAGGGTCTGGCCGGCGGTCAGCAGGCCGTCCGGCAGCAGCGTGTCGAAACAGGCGCGCGCACGGTCGGGCGCGTCTTCGACAGCATTTTGTCCGGAGGAAACGAGGTCGCGCGCGTAGCCGTCGATGGCTCGCGTGCGGTACGCGTGGAATTCGCCGGCCGTCATCGGCCGCATCTGCAACATGGCCCGGTCGCCGTGAACGGAATCGGACTTCCAGTGTAGCGGGACACTCGCACCGGCGCGCGATGCGGCGGTGGACACGGGCAGGCAGGTGCGGCGGACGCCGCGCCGAATCAGCGAATCAGCGAATCAGCGAATCAGCGAATCAGCGAATCAGCGAATCAGCGAATCAGCGAATCAGCGACGGTACAGGACGATCGGCACGAGGTGCGCACGACGCACGCGCTCGGCTTCGGCACGACGCGCGGCGTACGAGTATTCGGCGTCGAGCGGCAGGTGCGGGGACACGAACAGGTCGTCGATCTTTTGCAGCAGGGCGAGGATGAAGCTCATGTGAGACTCCTGACAGATGTGACTAGGGTTTTCCCTTAGATGACCTCCATTCTAAGGGTTTTCCCTTAACTCTGCCAGTGCGCTGCATCGGTTTGCCGCACGCACGCGACAGCCGCGCGTCGGTGCGAAACGGCGATCCTTGCTGCGCCGGGCTTCCGGGATAGGGTCGAAACGATTAACGCGTGCGGCGGACCCGCTTTGCGACGGCCGCCTCGCGGTTCGCGTTGCGTTGCAGCCGGTCGACTTGCGACAGCAGCGCTTCGTGGTGCTCCTCGAGCGTCATCAGCGTGGCCTGCTGCGTCGACAGGTCGGCCGCGAGACGATCGATCCGTTGCTGCTTGGTGGCGACGTCCTGCTTCAGATGCGCGATCTGCCGCGTTTGCAGCACCAGCGCGACGAGCCCCGCCAGCACGACGACGGCCAGCGCGAGCAGCAAGCGGTTGACGCGGCGCATCTCGCGATCGGCCGCGCGGGTCAGGCCGTCGACGTCGGCCTGCAGCGCGGCGAGCCGGTCGGTCAGCGGGCGCAGGTGGGTGTCCGGATCGAAGGCCGGCGCGGCCGGTTGCGTACGCTCGGACGATGGCCTGGTCACGAACGACGCGACGGATGCCACCGGCTGTGCAACCGGCGACGGCGAAGCGTCGGGCTGCGCCGCTGCGTCGCGAGGCTTCGCGAATGGCGTGGCGATGACCGGTTCGGGCGGCTGTGCGGACGGTGCCTGCGTCTGCGGCTCGGCCGGCGCAGCCGGGACCGACGGCGGGTTCGAATCGACCGCTTCCGGCTTCGAATCGACGCTCGGCGCAACCGGCACGGCCGGCGTCGCCGCCGCTTCGTTGGCACCGGCAGCCGCCCGGCGTTTGCCGCCCGACGACGCGCGGCGTTCCTTCGCGGCATCACTGGAAGATTTCCCTTCGCGGGATTTGACGACCGCCGCCTCGACTGCAGGCTTCGCGGCTTCGGCGTCCGCTGCTTGCGATTCGACCGTCCGCGCCGCAACGCCATCGGCGGCTTGCAGCTTCGTCGCCGCCTTCGCGGCGCCGTCGATCACGGGACCATCGATCTTCGTGGCGGCGCCAGCGCCCGCGGGCAAATCGGCGGCCTGCGTTGCACGACGCTCTGCGGATGCGCTGTAGACGTTCGCGGCCGTCCCGCCTTCAGGCGTCGAAACGGCCTCGACCGCCGCAACCGTCGCCGCCGCACTCTCCGCATCCGCACGCGTTGCCACGGCCGCATCCGCTGGCGGACTGAACCCGTCCAGCATGGCCTGTCGACCGTCGTCGACACCGGCTGCCGCATCGCCCTCCACGCTCGCTTCATCGTGCGCCGCCACCGGCATGCGCTCGCCCGGCTCCAGCACCGGATCGCCGAACAGGTCGAGCGTCCGTTCGTCGCGCGGCGCGTCGCCGGCCGGCGCGCTGCCGGATCGTGCCGTCGCCCGGGCGGACGTGCTGCCTGCGGCAGCGGCCGAGCGCGGGCGCGAACGGGCCGACGAACGGGTGGAACGGGAGCGGGAGCGAGGCGTGGAAACGGATTCGGTCATGGAAATCGGATGGCGGGGCCCGCAGGCGCGGACCCGGATGTCGAACGGAATCGGTGATCGGCCATTGTCGCACGCCCCGCAACCGATTCACGCTATTCGTCGCCCGACAGCCCGTTCCCGCCGTCGAAACGCGTGACGCCCGGCAGCGCGCGCAGCTTGTCGCAGATCGCCTTGTATTCGAGTTCCGACACCCGCGCCAGCGCGATGCGCACCTCGTCCTGCTCGCCCGTGTCGTCCGCGCGCTGCACGATGAACTGCTTCACCCGCGCGCTGTCGGGACCGAGCGCCGCGTGCAGCGAATCGAACGTCAGCGTGCCGCCGGCCACCGTCAACGCGAGCTGGCGCCGCTGGCGCACCGTGAAATAGCGCCGCTCCAGCGGCTTGATGCCGGCCAGGATGATCAGGATGATGATGGTCGCCGAAATGGACGCGACATAGAGCCCGCCGCCCACCGCCAGGCCGATCGCGGCGACCGACCACAGGCTCGCGGCCGTCGTCAGCCCGCGCACGATCTCGCCGCGCAGCAGGATCGAGCCCGCGCCGAGGAAACCGATGCCCGACACGACCTGCGCGGCGATCCGCGACGGATCGAGCACGACGTGGTCGCTGGTGCCGAGCACGTCGGCGAAACCGAACGCCGACACGATCATGATCAGGGTCGAGCCGACGCACACCAGCATGTGCGTGCGCAGGCCGGCCGCCCACGACAGGCGCTCGCGCTCGAAGCCGATGACGCTGCCGAGCGCCGCCGCGAGAACGAGCCGCATCACGAGTTCCAGGTTGCTGAGCATCCTATTTCTCTCCTTTTTTTGGTGCCGGCCGCGCGGAATGTTTTATCCTTGGCCCCGGCCGCGCCGATTCTCCGGGCCGCGCCGACACGTTTCGATCCAAGCGCTCAACCCCGCCATGTCCGTTTCCGACTCCGCTTCCGCCCAGGCCGCCCAGCTGCGCCACCATTTCGCGCACGTCGTCTTGCCGATCTGGCGGGGTTCAGGGTTCGACCCAGCATTGCAACTGCCGTTCGAGGCCGTCGATCCGGCCACCCATGCGCCGCTGCCCGTGACCCGTTATCGCGCAATGGCGTGCGCAAGGCAACTGTTCGTGTTCGCGCAGGCCGGCGACACCGCGCACGCGGCCACGCTGTTCGACGCGCTGTGCCGGCACTTTCGCGACCCGCGCCACGGCGGCTGGATCTACAGCGTCGACGCGCAGGGCGCGCCGCTCGACACGACCAAGGATCTCTATACGCATGCGTTCATCGTGTTCGCATGTGCCGCGTGGCATGCGGCGTCGGGCGACGCCGCCGCGCGCACGGTGGCCGAAGCAACCGCCGCGCTGATCCAGGACCGCTTCGCGCCGCGCCCCGGCGACGCGCTGCTCGATGCCGCGCGCCACGCCGATTTCTCGTCGTCCGGCAGCGGCGCGCTGCAGAATCCGCTGATGCATCTGACCGAAGCGTGGCTCGCGGCCGCCGATGCGTTCGGCGATACCGCGTTCGACGATGCGCTCGCGCGCACCGCGCAGGCCGTCGAGCGCACGTTCGTCGATGCGGCGACCGGCTGCGTGGCCGAGCTGCCGCTCGGCGCGGCCGACAACCGTTTCGAGCCCGGCCATCAGTTCGAGTGGTTCTATCTGGTGGATGCGGCCGGTGCGCGGCTCGCGCGGACCGGGCTGCCCGCCGCGCTGTCGCGCGCGTTCGCGTTCGCCGAGCAGTACGGCGTCGATCCGCAGACGGGCGGCGTGTGCGCGGCGCTCGACGCGCACGGCGCATGCATCGACGGCACGCAGCGGATCTGGGCGCAGACCGAATACCTGCGCGCGCTGGCGACGCACGGCGGCACGCCGGCCTCCGCGCCGCTCGCGCGGCAGATCGAGCGGTTCGCCGCGCGCTTCCTGCATCCGCGCGGCTGGTTCGAGTGCAAGACGGCGGACGGGCAGGTGTCGCGCGCCGACATGCCGTCGACGACGCCCTACCACCTCGCGACCGCCTACGCGGCGCTGCCGACCGGCGCGTAACCCGCCGCGGCGAACGACGGCGCCGCGCGCTCGCCATGCGCGGCGCGCCCGTCGCCCAGTTCGAACACCGACACCGCCTGCATCAGGTGCGCGGTCTGGTCGTTCAGCGACGCGGCGGCCGCCGCGACTTCCTCGACCAGCGCCGCGTTCTGCTGCGTGAGCTGGTCCATCTGCGTGACGGCCTGGTTCACCTGCTCGATCCCGACGCTCTGCTCGACCGACGCCGCGGTGATTTCCGACATCGTCTGCACGACCCGCGTGATCGACGCCGACACCGTGCGCATCGCGTCGCCGGCGCGCTCGACGAGCGCCGCGCCGCCGTTGATCTGCGCGACCGAATCCTCGATCAACGCCTTGATCTCCTTCGCCGATTGCGCGCTGCGCTGCGCGAGCGAACGCACTTCGCCCGCGACCACCGCGAAGCCGCGCCCCTGTTCGCCGGCCCGCGCGGCCTCGACCGCCGCGTTCAGCGCGAGGATGTTGGTCTGGAACGCGATGCCGTCGATCACCGAGATGATCTCCGCGATCCGCCCCGAACTCTGCGCGATGCCGCGCATCCGGTCGATCACGCTGTCGACCACGCCGCCGCCGTGGCTCGTCGCTTCGAGCGCCGCGTCGGCCAGCGCGCTCGCCGCGCGGGCGCTGTCGGTGTTCTGCCGGACCGTCGCGGTCAGTTCCTCCATGCTCGCGGCGGTTTCCTCGAGCGACGCGGCCTGTGTGCCCGTGCGCGCCGACAGGTCGGCGTTGCCGCCCGCGATCTCGCCCGCGCCGAGGTGAATCGCGTCGGACGCCTGGCGCACCGTGCGCACGGTGCCCGCGATGCTCGTCTGCATCGCGGCGAGGCCGCGCAGCATCCGGTCGATCTCGAACACGCCGCCCGCCTGCACGGCTTCGTCGAGACGGCCTTGCGCGATCCGCTCGAAATGGCGGCCGGCCTGCTCCAGCGGCGCGACGACCGCGCGCCGCGCGGCCGCGTAGATCGCCGCGCTCGCCGCGAGCATCGCCACCAGCAGCACGATGCCGACCGACTTGAACCACAGCATGCCGCCGTCGATGGTGTCGAGCGCCGCGCGGCTCGACGTGCCGCCATAGTCGGTGAAGCGATGCAGCTCGGCGATGTACGCGTCCTGGAAGCCCTGGGTCGGCTGGTCGAGGAACGCCTGGATGTTGTCGGCGTCGAGGAACTGCACGAGTTCGCCCAGCGCGCCGCGCAGCGCGCGATAGCGCTCGGTGAGCGCCGCGACGCGCGCGCGGTTGGTGTCGTCGACCGCCTGCGCGGCCGTCAGTACGGCGAACGCCTTGTCCGCTTGCGCGAGCGACGCGCCCGCATGGCGGATGATGTCTTCGGGCTTCGGCCCGCCGCGCACCATCCGCGTGCCGGCACGCGACAGGTTGATGCGCGCGTCGAGCAGTTGCTCGGTCGCCCGGCTGGCCGCGTCGACCTGCGCGATCGCGACATTCGACAGATCGTCGACGCCGCTGCGCGTCGACGTGAGCGCCCAGAAGCCGAGCGCTTCGATCGCGAACAGGAAGAGACAGAACA
Source organism: Burkholderia sp. IO2 (assembly GCF_029522185.1). Lineage (NCBI taxonomy): Bacteria > Pseudomonadati > Pseudomonadota > Betaproteobacteria > Burkholderiales > Burkholderiaceae > Burkholderia > Burkholderia sp. IO2. The sequence goes on from NZ_JAKWFH010000054.1 coordinate 21,967, forward strand.
CGGTCAACACGCCGAGCAGACCCGACGCGAGCTTGATTTTTCCGAACATGGGGGATTCCTGGAGAGCGGACGATGAGGCGATGCCCCGGCATTAGCGGCATTTCTTCGTCGGACTTTAGGCGGAATCAGCGGCAACGCAGGTCAAGTGCGCGCTTCGCTCGCGCATTCGCGTCGAATCGCCCGCAAACGCGGAGATCTTGTGTATTCGACGCAATAATCGCGTTGCATCGCGCCGGGATTTGCACGAAACGCGGACGAATTTCCTTGCTTATCCGGAGCCCCCTTCCTAGAGTTCAGCGCAAGCGGGCACGCATTTCGAAGGAAAGTTCGATGACCGACATCACGGACCACGCGCGCGGCGCATTGCGCGCGCAGCCGTTCAGCATGCTGCTGGGCACGGAGCTGATGCACATCGGCGACAACGAAGTGTCGCTGTGCCTGCCCGTGCGCGAGGAATTGCGGCAGCAGCACGGTTTCGTGCACGGCGGCGTCATCAGCTATCTCGCGGACAACGCGCTGACGTTCGCCGGCGCGCTCGTGCTCGGCCCGCGCGTGATCACCGCCGAATACAAGATCAACTATCTGCGGCCGGCCGTGAACGGCACGCTCGTCGCCCGCGCGAAGCTCGTCTACGCGGGCCGGCACCAGGCGACCTGCCAGTGCCATGTGTTCGTCATCGACGGCGATCACGAGCGGCTCGTCGCGATCGCGCAAGGCACGATCAACCGCGTCGGCGACGGCAAGATGCCGGATGCGCCGGTGGAAACGGCGTGAGAACGGCCTGACGGCCGGCGCCCAATATCGCGGCCGCCTGGCGCCCAAGTCGCGCCGCTAGGCCGCGTCGTCCCCCACCAGCGGCAAAAACCGCGGCGCCACCCGCGCCCGCACGTTCCCGTGCTCATCCGTCCGATAGATCCCGCGCGCCGCGTTGTGCGGGTGCACGGCCGCGTCGGCCACGCTCAGCACCGGCGCGAAACACGCATCGGTGCCTTCGAGCAGCGCGCGCCAGTGCGCGGACGGCTGCCGCGCGAACACGTCCGCGAAACGCGCCTTCAGCGCGGGCCAGCGCACCCGGTCGTACTGCGACGCGGGATCGACGTCGGTCAGCCCGAGCCGTTCGACCAGCAGCGCATAGAACGGCGGCTCGAGCGCGCCGATCGTCACGCATTCGCCGTCCGCGCAGCGATACACGTCGTAGAACGGCGCGTCGTGGAACAGGCTCGGCTGCGCGCCGTCGAGCTGGCCGTTCGCGCGCGCCCACAGCGCGAGCGAACCGAGCATCGACACGATGTCGACGATCGCGCCGTCGACCACCCGCCCCGGCCCGCCGCCGCGCACGTCGAGCAATGCGCAGACGATGCCGAACGCGAGCCCGAGCGCGCCGCCCGCATCGCCGACGACCGTCGGCGGCACGCCGGGCCGACCGTCACGCGGCGCGGACAGCGACAGCAACCCGGTCAGCGCGACGTAGTTCAGGTCGTGCCCGGCCGCGGCTGCCAGCGGTCCATCCTGGCCCCAGCCGGTCATGCGCCCGTAGACCAACTTGGGATTGCGGCGCGCGCAAACGTCGGGCCCGAGGCCGAGCCGCTCCATCACGCCGGGCCGCAAGCCCTCGATCAGCGCATCGGCTTGCGCGATCAGATCGAGCGCGGCGTCACGCCCGGCCGGCGCCTTCAGGTCGAGTTCGACGATCGTCTTGCCTTCGCGCAGCAGATCGCCGTCGCGAGCCCGCAGCGCGTCCGGCGCGCTGGTTCGGCCGGACGGGCGCGCGATCAGCGTGATGCGCGCGCCCATGCCGGCGAGCATCCAGCCCGCGAGCGGGCCGGGGCCGAGCCCTTCGAATTCGACGATGTGGATGCCGGCAAGCGGCGCGTTCAATGACATGGTGACCTCGCTGAAATGCAGTCGGAACAGGGGCGGCGAAGCTTTCCGATTCTATGCGAATGCCTGCGCCCGCCAGCTTCGCGCGACCAGCGCCTGTTCACACCGATAACGGGCTTGCGCGGGCCCTACGCCCGCTCGGCCAGCGCCGCCTGCATCGCGCGCACGATCGCGTCCCGATGCGGGTCGATCCGCTCGACCGGCCCGGCCACGCCCATCGCCAGCGGCAGCCCGTTCCAGCCATCCGCGATCACCATCGAGATCATCGCGGCGCCCTGCGTCACGGTGTGCGCCGAATACGAATAGCCGAGCCGGCGGGTCTGTTCGACCTTGTCGAGCACGACGTCCTCGTCGATCGTCCTGCCCGACTTCCCGATCCGGCGGATGCTGCGTGACACGAGCCGGCGAATCGTGCTGTCGGGCTGGATGCTCAGCAGCGCCCAGCCAAGGCCCGACATGCAGATCTCGCGACGCGTGCCGATCGGCGCATAGAACTGCACCGGAATCGAATGCGAGCCCTCGACCGCGTCGATGTACTGCACGTACAGGTCGCTCTGCACCGCGATCACGACCGCCTCGTGCGTGCGCGCCGCCAGCCGCTTCGCGACCGCATGCCAGTGCCGCCGGCTGCCGGCCGCCGAATCGACCAGCGCTTCGCCGAGATTGACGAGCCGCGCGGTGGGCGCATACGCATGGGTTGCATCGTCGTAGGCGAGATAGCCGAGCGTCTTCATGCTGGTCAGCAGCGCCGCCGCGCTCGACCCCGGATACCCGCAGCGCGTCGCGATCTCGCGCACGCTCAGCGGCCGCTGCAAGGTGCTGAAGAGTTCCAGCACCTCGAACACGCGCGCCGCGCTCTTGACCACGTTTCCGCTCATCCCGCCCTCTCCGCAGCGACCGGCACGGGCCTTCCACGTATGTGGAACGGAATTTCCCGCCGCCAACCGTCGTGACGATACTAGGCTTCGGCCCGCGGCGTGAAGTCCCGCGGCACAGAACACACGGAGACAACATGGCAGCCTTTTTGATCCGTGAACGGCAGGGCGCGATCCTGACCGTCACGATGAACCGCCCGGACACCCGCAACGCAATTTCGGACACCGATGCGATCGACGCGCTGACCGAATGCTGCGACGAAGCAAACCGTGACGAATCGATCCGCGTGCTGATCCTGACCGGCGCCGGCACGACGTTCTCGTCGGGCGGCAACGTAAAGGCGATGCGCGCGTTCGTGGAAGCGGGCCCGCACGACCCTGCTGCGATCCGCACCAGCTATCGCCGCGGCATCCAGCGGCTCGCGCATGCGTTCGAGCACCTCGAAGTGCCGGCCATCGCAGCGGTCAACGGTCCGGCCATCGGCGCCGGCACCGATCTCGCGTGCATGTGCGACATCCGCATCGCCGCCGAGCGTGCGCGCTTCGCGGAGAGCTTCATCGCGCTCGGTCTCGTGCCGGGCGACGGCGGTGCGTGGTTCCTGCCGCGGATCGTCGGCGCCGCGGTCGCCGCGGAAATGTCGTTCACCGGCGATGCGCTGGACGCGCAGGCCGCGCTGCGCTGCGGACTCGTGTCGCGCGTCGTGCCCGATGGCGACCTCCTCGCGCATGCGCACGAACTGGCCGGCCGCATCGCGCATCACTCGGGCACCGCACTACGCCTGACCAAGCGGCTGCTGCGCGAAGGCCGCCACGCAAGCCTCGACACGCTGCTCGACCTGTCGGCGTCGTACCAGGCGTTCGCGCACGCCAGTCCCGACCATCGCGCGGCCGTCACCGCGCTGTTCGCCGCGCGCGGCTGAACCCGCGACGCATCGCGGCCGTGCGGCCGGCACAGGCCGGCCTGCCGGCCCGTCGAACCCACATCGAAGGAGACATCGTCATGACCAGCAGCAACGAAGGCGCACTCGCAGGGGTGCGCGTGGTGGACCTGAGCCGCGTCTATGCGGGGCCGTTCTGCGCGCAGACGCTCGCGGACCACGGCGCCGACGTCATCAAGATCGAACCGCCGCAGGGCGACGAAACGCGCGACTGGGGCCCCGCGATGCCGAACGGCATCTCCAGCTACTACTGGGGGCTCAACCGCAACAAGCGCAATCTCGCGCTCGACCTGTCGCATCCCGACGGACGCGACGTGCTGTTCCGCGTGCTCGAAACGGCCGACGTGCTGATCGACAACTTCAAGCAGGGCACGCTCGAACGCTGGGGCATCGGCTACGAAGACTGCCTGCGCGCGCGCTTTCCGCGCCTCGTCCACTGCTCGATTTCCGGCTACGGCACCGACGGCCCGCTTGCGCGGTTTCCGGGCTACGACGCGGTCGCGCAGGGTCTCGCCGGCTTCATGTCGATCAACGGCGAACCGGGCGGCATGCCGCTCAAGGTGCCGTTTCCGGTCGTCGATTACGCGGCCGGCCTGAGCGCCGTCTCCACCATTCTGATCGCGCTCGTCGAGCGGACACGCTCCGGCCTCGGGCAGCACGTCGACATCGATTTGTTCAGCACCGCGCTGTCGATGCTGCATCCGGTCAGCACGAGCTGGATGGCAACCGGCGACGTGCCCGTCGCGACCGGCAACGTATACGGCGCGATTGCGCCGTACGGCGTCTATCCGTGCAAGGACAAGCCGGTCGCGACCGGCGCCGGCAACAACCGCACGTTCGCGCGGCTCGTCGACGCGCTGGGCGTGCCCGAGCTGGCGCGCGATCCGCGCTTCGCGACCAATGCACAGCGCGTCGCGCATCGCGATGCGCTCGACTCGCTGCTCGGCCAGCTGACCGCCGAACTGCAGGCGGACGACGTCGTCGAGCGGCTGATGCACGCCGGCGTCGCGACGGGGCCGGTGAACACCGTGGCCGATGCGTTCGGCCATCCGCAGGCGGCGCGCAACGCGATGTTCGTCGACACCGACACGTACATCGGCGCGGGCATCCCCGCCAAGCTGTCCCGCACGCCCGGCGCGATCCGCCGGCCGCCCCAGCCGTTCGCCGCCGACACAGACGCCGTGCTCGACGCATTCGGGATCGACGCGGCGCGCCGCGACGCGCTGCGGCAGGCGGGCGTGCTGCCCGACACGCGGGCAGACGTGGCCGGGAGCGCGTCATGACCGCCCCGCGCTTTTCTTCACCGACGGACGACGATGCGCCGTCGATCCTGCGCGACGACGCCGACGGCGTCGCGTGGCTGACGATGAATCGCCCGCACGTCGCCAATGCGCTGTCCGCCGACGCGATCCGGCGCCTGTGCAACGAACTCGTCACGCTCGACGACAACCCGTCGATTCGCGTCATCGTGATCCGCGGCGCGGGCGAACGCGCGTTCAGCGCGGGCGTCGATCTCGGCGACCCCGAGATCCGCGGGATGCAGCCGATGCGCGGACTCGCGCGCAACGTCCACGAGCTGATCCTGGAACTGCGCAAGCCGACCATCGCGGCCGTCAACGGCCATGCAATCGGCGGCGGCTGCGAAATCGCGCTCGCGTGCGACCTGCGGATCGCCGCCGATAACGCGACCTTCGCGTTGCCCGAAGCGCGGGTCGGCATGGGCGCGAACTTCGCTAGCGTGCTGCTGCCGCGCATGTTGCCGCACGCGATCGCGATGGAGCTGCTGTTCACGGGCCGCCGCTTCGACGCAGACGAAGCGCAACGCGTCGGCCTGCTGAACCGCGTCGTGCCGGGCGCCGCGCTCGACGACACCGTGCGCGAGCTGGCGCAGACGATCGCCGCGAACGCACCGCTCACGATCCGCCGCATCAAGGAAACCGCGACCCGCAGCCAGGGGCTGCCGGTGGCCGCCGCGCTGCGGCTGGACGTCGGCCCCGACGTCTACGCGAGCGAGGACCGGATCGAGGGCGCCCGCGCGTTTCTCGAGAAGCGCAAGCCGGTGTTCAAGGGGCGCTGAGCCCGGCACCGCACCGCGACACCCGCGCGCACCGCTCCCAGAACGCGGGCGCGCCAATAAAACATGGACGGAGACACCTTCATGCAACGAAAAGCATTCCTGGTCAGCGCGTGCGTGCTGTGCGCCACGCCGGCGCACGCGTCGTCGGTCACGCTGTACGGGATCGTCGACAGCTACGTCGAATTCGATCGCGTCGGCAGTTTGTCGAGCATGCGGCAAAGCGGCGGCGGCGCGTCGACGAGCCGCTTCGGCCTGACGGGCGTCGAGGATCTCGGCGGCGGCACGTCGACGAAATTCGTGCTGGAAAGCGGCTTCTCGCCGGCCGACGGATCGTTCCAGGGCGGCACGCTGTTCTACCGGCAGGCATACGTGTCGCTGCAGAACGCGCGCTACGGCGACCTGCGGCTCGGCCGGCAATACACGCCCGCGTTCTACGTCGTGTACGACGGCGATCCGTTCGGACTCAACGAGCGGCTGTCGCCGCTCGCGCTGCTCGCGACGTCGACGGACACGATCACGAACAACACGACGCCACCGATTCCGCGCTTCAACCAGGCGGCGTCGTACCTGAGCCCCGACTGGAACGGCCTGCGCGTGATGGCCACGTACGGCTTTCCGACGCCGAACGCGCTGTCGACACAGGCTGGACGCAACTACGGCGCCGGGCTGCAGTACCGGATCGGCGGCCTCTATGTCGGCGCCGGCTTCCAGGGCGATACGTCGGCCGGCAACCTGGCACCCGTCGTCGCGCCGTCGACGACCCGCCACTACGTGTTCGCGACCAACTACGCATTCGCGCGGGTCAAGCTGTACGCCGCGTTCCTGTACGGCGTCGGCACGGCGGCGCGCCTGCCCGCGTTCTCGACCGCGAGCGTCGGTGCGTCGATCAACGTCGGCGCGCTCGATCGCGTGCTCGTGTCGGTGGTGCGCCGCGACGTGAAGGGTTCGGCAAACGACGCGACTGCGCTCGGCGTCGGCTACGACCATCCGCTGTCGAAGCGGACTTCGCTCTACGCCCGCTATCTCTACATGAAGAACGGCGGCGACGCCCGCAATACCGTCGTCGCCGGCCTGCAGCCGCAAGCAGGCGGCACCGAGCAAGTGTTCGCGCTCGGCATCGTTCACCGCTTCTGACGGAGTGCCCATGACCCCGACCCTTTCGACCCACCCGGCCGTCGACGACGACGGCGCGACGCAGGCGCTGTATCGCCGGATCTCGCGCCGGCTGCTGCCGTTCCTGATCCTCTGCTACACGCTGTCGTTCATCGACCGGATCAACATCGGCTTCGCACACGCGCAGATGGCCGCCGAGCTGCACTTCTCCGACGCCGTCTACGGGCTCGGTGCGGGCATCTTCTTCATCGGCTACATGGCGTTCGAGATTCCGAGCAACGCGTGGCTCGCGCGGATCGGCGCGCGGCGGACGATTGCCCGGATCATGGTGCTGTGGGGCCTCGGCTCGGCCGCGACGATGTTCGTCACGACGCCCGCGCAGTTCTACGCGTGCCGCTTCCTGCTGGGCGTGTTCGAGGCCGGCTTCTTCCCCGGCATCCTGTTCTATCTCGGCGCGTGGTATCCGCCACGGCAGCGCGCCAAGGCGTTCGCGCTGTTCATGACCGCGCTGTATCTCGCAGGGTTGATCGCCGGCCCCGTGTCGGGCGCGATCCTGTCGTACTTCGACCGCTTGGGCGGCCTGAGCGGCTGGCAATGGCTGTTCGTCGTCGAAGGGCTGCCGAGCAGCGCGCTCGGCCTCGTCGCGCTACGCTTTCTCGACGACCGGCCGGATGACGCACGCTGGCTGTCGGACGCAGACAAGGCCACGCTGCGCGCCGCGCATGCGCAGGCCGAAGCCGATACGCCGGCCGCGAACGCGGCGCGGTCGTTGCTCGCGCACCGCGATTTCTGGCTGCTGTGCGCGGCCAATTTCGCGATCGCGGCCGCCGGCTACGCGCTGGTGTTCTGGATGCCCGTGATCCTGCATCGCGGCGGCTTGCATGGCGCGATGCAGATCGGGCTGATATCCGCGCTGCCGTACCTGTGCGGCATCGTCGGCATGCTCGCGATGGGCTGGCGCACCGAGCGCCGGCGCGAATGGCGCAAGCACGGCGCCGTCGCGATGCTCGCGTGCGCGGCGGCGCTCGCTGGTCTCGCGAGCAGCGCCGGCACGTCGCATCTGATGATCGCGCTGTGCATCGCGGTCGCCACGCACGCCGCGGCGCTGCCCGCGTTCTGGGTGCTGCCGGGGCTCGCGCTGCCGAAGCGCTCGATGGCGGTCGCGATCGCGGCGATCACGATGACCGGCGCGATCGGCGGATTCGCGAGCCCGTTCCTGATGGGCGTGCTCAACACGGCCACCGGATCGATGCGCGGCGGCCTCTATTTCAATGCCGCGCTGCTGGCGGCCGGCGCGCTCGCGTTGCTCGGGACGCTGCGCGCCCGCGCGGCGGCGCGCGCGAACGCCGGCTGACGGCACGGCTTCTTCCTCTCCTGTACGCACCTACCCACATGAATTTCGAACTCGAACTCGAACACCGGATGATCCGGGATCTCGTCGCGCGTTTCGTGAAGGACGAACTGATTCCGCTCGAAGCGGCGGTGATGGCGCGCGAGGCCGACGGCCAGCGCTTCGGGCTGCTCGTCGACGAACGTGCGCACCTCGACGAGCGCTCCCGGCAACTCGGCCTGTGGGGACTCGACGCGCCGCTCGACGTGGGCGGCTCGGATCTGCCGGCCGTCGCGATGGTCGGCGTGAACGAGGCGATCGGCACGACCGTCACCCCGTACATCCTGCCGCCCGACTCGCCGAACCTGCGGATGCTGTGCGATGCGGCCGACGATGCGCAGCGCGCGCGCTATCTCGACCCGTACGCACGCGGCGCCACGCGTGCCGCGATGGCGATCTCCGAGCCGGGCGCCGGCTCCGACCCGGGCGCGCTGTCGACGACCGCCGTGCACGACGGCGACGGCTGGGTGCTGAACGGCCGGAAGATCTGGATCAGCCACGCGGCCGATGCCGACTGGACGATCGTGATGGCGCTGACCGATCGCAGCAAGGGCAAGCGCGGCGGCATGTCGGCGTTCATCGTCGATCGCGACACGCCGGGTTTCATCATCGAACGCCGGATTCCGATGATCGGCGGGCTGTCGACCTACGAAATCGTGCTGGAAGACTGCCGCATTCCCGCCGCGCAACTGCTTGGCCCGGAAGGCGCCGGCTTCACGCCGATGCAGGCCCGGCTCGCGAACCGGCGGCTGGAGATGGCCGCGTGGTGCATCGGCCGCGCCGAGCGCGCGGTCGCGCTGCTGTGCGACCATGCGAAACAGCGCACGACCTTCGGCGTGCCGCTCGCGGAGCGTCAGGCGGTCCAGTGGTGGGTCGCCGACGCGCTCACGCAGATCCACGCATGCCGCCTGATGACCTACGAAGCGGCCGCGCGCGTGGATGCCGGGCAGGATGCCCGCACGCAGATCTCGATGGTCAAGGTGTTCGCGACCGAAATGGCGTGGACCGTGATCGATCATGCGATGCAGACGCTCGGCGCGATGGGCATGACGAAGGAAATGCCGTTGCAGCAGATGGCCAGCGAAGCGCGGCTGATGCGCATCTTCGAAGGCCCGACCGAGGTGCACCGTTGGGTCGTCGCGCGCAGCGTGCTCTGACCGCGGCGCGCCGCCCACTTCCACGATGGAGCCCTGCGTTGAACACCCTGCATCTCGTCGATCCTGAAATCCGCCCGCTGCTCGAGACCTGGCCGACCGTCACGCTCGATGCCGACAACCTCGCGCAGTCGCGCCAGCGCGTGCTGCCGCTGCCGCCGCCCGACCCGACCGGCAGCACGCTCGAACGCCGCACGGTGCCCGGCCCGTCCGGCGCGCCGGACGTCCCGGTCCTCGTCTATCTGCCCGACGGCCACGCGCGCCCGCTACCAGCGATCGTCCACCTGCACGGCGGAGGCTTCGTGCGCGGCGCGGCGAAGGAGCTCGAAGCGGTGCACCGGTTGCTCGTCACACACCTCGGCTGCGCGCTGATCTCGATCGACTATCGCCTCGCGCCGGAAACGGTGTTTCCCGGTGCGATCGAAGACTGCTACGCGGCGCTCGCATGGGTGTTCCGTCACGCCGATACCCTCGGCATCGACGCCGCGCGGATCGGCGTGGCGGGCGAAAGCGCGGGCGGCGGGCTGGCCGCCGCGCTGGCGCTGCTGGCCCGCGACCGCGGCGAATTCCCGCTCGCGTTCCAGCACCTGATCTATCCGATGCTCGACGATCGCACCTGCACGCGCCCGCCGCATCCGCATGCCGGAGAATTCATCTGGCATGCGGCCAACAACCGGTTCGGCTGGACCGCGCTGCTCGGTCACGCCCCGGGCATCGACGGCGTGTCGCCGTACGCGGCGGCCGCGCGCGCCACGCGGCTCGACGGCCTGCCGCCCACGTTCCTGTCGGTCGGCTCGCTCGACCTGTTCCTCGACGAAAATCTCGACTACGCGCAGCGCCTGCTGCGCGCAGGCGTGCCGACCGAACTGCACGTGCTGCCCGGCGGCGTCCACGGATTCGACCTCGTGCCCGGCGCGCGAGTGTCGGAAACGGCGCGCCGCCTGAGCCACGACGCGCTGCGCCGGTTCCTGCACGGCTGACCAAAACAATGCGGGCGGCCGAAGCCGCCCGCATCCGCGCCGATCCCGACGACCACGCTCAGAACGCATCCCCCGGCACCCGCACCCACCCTTCCATCAACACGCGCGCGCTGCGGCTCATGATCGCCTTCGTGACGGTCCACTCGCCGTTCTCGCGCCGCGCTTCCGCGCCGACGCGCAGCGTGCCCGACGGATGGCCGAAGCGCACCGCGTGGCGTTCGCCGCCGCCCGCCGCGAGATTGACGAGCGTGCCGGGGATCGCCGCGGCCGTGCCGATCGCAACCGCCGCCGTGCCCATCATCGCGTGATGCAGCTTGCCCATCGACATCGCGCGCACCAGCAGGTCGACGTCGCCCGCGTTCACGCGCTTGCCGCTCGACGCGACGTAATCGGCCGGCTTCGCCACGAACGCGATCTTCGGCGTGTGCTGCCGCGTCGCGATTTCGTCGAGCGTGTCGATCAGGCCCATGCGCAGCGCACCATGCGCGCGGATCGTCTCGAACTTCTCGAGCGCCTTCGGGTCGCCGTTGATCGCGTCCTGCAGCTCCGTGCCCGTGTAGCCGATCGCTTCCGCGTCGACGAAGATCGTCGGGATGCCTGCGTTGATCATCGTCGCCTTCAGCGTGCCGATGCCCGGCACGGCGAGATCGTCGACGAGGTTGCCGGTCGGGAACATCGAGCCGCCCGCGCCTTCTTCCTCCGCGGCCGGATCCATGAATTCGAGCTGCACCTCGGCGGCCGGGAACGTGACGCCGTCCAACTCGAAGTCGCCCGTCTCCTGCACCGCGCCGTTCGTGATCGGCACATGGGCGATGATCGTCTTGCCGATGTTCGCCTGCCAGATCCGCACGGTCGCGACGCCATCGCGCGGCACGCGCGCCGGATCCACCAGCCCGCCGCTGATCGCGAACGGGCCGACCGCCGCCGACAGGTTGCCGCAGTTGCCGGTCCAGTCGACGAACGCGCGGTCGATCGCGACCTGACCGAACAGGTAGTCGACGTCGTGCCCCGGCCGCGTGCTCTTCGACACGATCACCGTCTTGCTGGTGGACGACGTCGCGCCGCCCATCCCGTCGATCTGCTTGCCGTACGGATCGGGGCTGCCGATCACGCGCAGCAGCAGCGCGTCGCGCGCGGCGCCCGGCGTCTGCGCGGCGTCCGGCAGATCCTGCAGCCGGAAGAACACACCCTTGCTGGTGCCGCCGCGCATGTAGGTCGCGGGAATCCTGATTTGAGGAATATGAGCCATGTCTGTGTTCTCAATGTGCGCCGGTCAGGCTGCCTGCGACGATTCGAGGAAGTCCTGCGCGAACCGCTGCAGCACGCCGCCCGCTTCGTAGATCGACACTTCCTCGGCCGTATCGAGCCGGCACGTCATCGGCACCTCGACGCGTTCGCCGTTCTTGCGGTGAATCACGAGCGTGAGATCGGCGCGCGGCGTGCGCTCGCCGATCACGTCGAAGGTCTCGGTGCCGTCGATGCCGAGCGTCGTCCGGTTGGTGCCCGGCTTGAACTCGAGCGGCAGCACGCCCATCCCGATCAGGTTCGTGCGGTGGATGCGCTCGAAGCCTTCGGCGGCGATCGCCTCGACGCCCGCGAGCCGCACGCCCTTCGCGGCCCAGTCGCGCGACGAGCCCTGGCCGTAGTCGGCGCCGGCCACGACGATCAGCGGCTGCTTGCGATTCATGTACGTCTCGATCGCTTCCCACATCCGCATGACCTTGCCTTCCGGCTCGACGCGCGCGAGCGAGCCCTTCTTCACCGCGCCGTCGACGACCGCCATCTCGTTGACGAGCGTCGGGTTCGCGAAGGTCGCGCGCTGCGCGGTCAGGTGGTCGCCCCGGTGCGTTGCGTACGAGTTGAAGTCCTCTTCCGGCAGGCCCATCTTCGCGAGGTACTCGCCGGCCGCGCTGTTCGGCAGGATCGCGTTCGACGGCGACAGGTGGTCGGTCGTGATGTTGTCGCCGAGCACCGCGAGCGGGCGCATGCCCTTCAGCGTGCGCTCGCCGGCCAGCGCGCCTTCCCAGTACGGCGGACGGCGGATGTACGTGCTCTGCGCGCGCCAGTCGTACAGCGGCGCCGCGCGCTCGCCCGCATCGGCGCTGCGCGCGAACATCGGCTCGTAGACCTTGCGGAACTGTTCGGGCTTCACGCTCGACGCGACGATCGCGTCGATCTCCTCGTCGGTCGGCCAGATGTCCTTCAGCGTGACGGGCTGGCCGTCCGGATCGTGGCCGAGCACGTCACGCTCGATGTCGAAGCGGATAGTGCCGGCGATCGCATACGCGACCACGAGCGGCGGCGACGCGAGGAACGCCTGCTTCGCATACGGGTGAATGCGGCCGTCGAAGTTGCGGTTGCCGGACAGTACGGCCGTCGCGTACAGGTCGCGATCGACGATCTCCTGCTGGATCTTCGGATCGAGCGCGCCCGACATCCCGTTGCAGGTCGTGCACGCGAACGCGACGATGCCGAAGCCAAGCTTCTCGAGTTCGGGCAACAGGTTCGCTTCTTCCAGATACAGTTCGACCGCCTTCGAGCCGGGCGCGAGCGAGCTCTTCACCCACGGCTTGCGCGTGAGGCCCTTCGCGTTCGCGTTGCGTGCGAGCAAGGCGGCGGCGATCACGTTGCGCGGGTTGCTGGTGTTCGTGCAGCTCGTGATCGCGGCGATGATCACCGCGCCGTCGGGCATCTCGCCCGGCTTCTCTTCCCACTGGCCGGCGATGCCGCGCGCGGCGAGATCCGACGTCGGCAGCCGCTTGTGCGGGTTCGACGGGCCGGCCATGTTGCGCACGACGCTCGACAGGTCGAACGTCAGCGTGCGCTCGTACTGCGAGTTCGCGAGCGTATCGGCCCACAGGCCCGCTGCCTTCGCGTAGGTCTCGACCAGCTTCACCTGCTCGTCGCTGCGGCCGGTGAGGCGCAGGTAGTCGATCGTCTGGCCGTCGATGAAGAACATCGCGGCGGTCGCGCCGTATTCGGGCGCCATGTTCGAGATCGTCGCGCGATCGCCGAGCGTGAGGCTCGCCGCGCCTTCGCCGCGGAATTCCAGGTACGCGCCGACCACTTTTTCCTTGCGCAGGAACTCGGTCAGCGCGAGCACCACGTCGGTCGCGGTGATGCCGGGCTGGCGCTTGCCGGTCAGCTCGACGCCGACGATGTCGGGCAGGCGCATCCACGACGCGCGGCCGAGCATCACGTTCTCGGCTTCGAGCCCGCCGACGCCGATCGCGATCACGCCGAGCGCGTCGACGTGCGGCGTGTGGCTGTCGGTGCCGACGCAGGTGTCCGGGAACGCGACGCCATCCTGCGCCTGGATCACCGGCGACATCTTCTCGAGGTTGATCTGGTGCATGATGCCGTTGCCCGGCGGGATCACGTCGACGTTCTCGAACGCCTTCTTCGTCCACTCGATGAAGTGGAAGCGATCCTCGTTGCGGCGATCCTCGATCGCGCGGTTCTTCGCGAACGCGTCCGGATCGAAGCCGCCGCATTCGACGGCGAGCGAGTGGTCGACGATCAGCTGCACCGGCACGACCGGGTTCACCTTCGCCGGGTCGCCGCCGCCGTCCGCGATCGCGTCGCGCAGGCCGGCGAGATCGACGAGCGCCGTCTGCCCGAGGATGTCGTGGCACACCACGCGCGCCGGGAACCACGGGAAATCGCGTTCACGCTTGCGCTCGATGATCTGCTTCAGCGAATCGGCGAGGATCGCCGGATCGCAGCGGCGCACGAGGTTTTCGGCGAGCACGCGCGACGTGTACGGCAGCGTGTCGTACACGCCGGGCGCGATCGCGTCGACCGCGGCACGCGCGTCGAAATAGTCCAGCGACGTGCCGGGCAGGGGTTTGCGGTTGGCGGTATTCATGATGTGGGGCGGAAATCTGGGTATGACGTTCCGCGCGCGCCGGCGGCCCGCATCCTCACGGGCGCCGGCACGCGCGGCGGGCGTTTCAGCGCTTCTCGATCGGCACGAACTGCAGGTCTTCCGGGCCCGTGTAGTTCGCGCTCGGGCGGATGATCTTGTTGTCGATGCGTTGCTCGATGATGTGCGCGCTCCAGCCGGACGTACGCGAGATCACGAACAGCGGCGTGAACATCGCGGTCGGCACGCCCATCATGTGATACGACACGGCGCTGAACCAGTCGAGGTTCGGGAACATCTTCTTCGCGTCCCACATCACCGATTCGAGGCGCTCGGCGATGTCGTACAGCTTCAGGTCGCCCGCTTCCTTCGACAGCTTGTGCGCGACGCCCTTGATCACCTTGTTGCGCGGATCGGAGATCGTATAGACCGGGTGACCGAAGCCGATCACCACTTCCTTGTTCTCGACGCGGCGGCGGATGTCGGCTTCGGCGTCGTCAGGCGAGCTGTAGCGGCTCTGGATTTCGTACGCGACCTCGTTCGCGCCGCCGTGCTTCGGCCCGCGCAGCGCGCCGATCGCGCCGGTGATCGCCGAGTAGATGTCCGAGCCCGTGCCCGCGATCACGCGCCCCGTGAACGTCGATGCGTTGAATTCGTGCTCCGCGTACAGGATCAGCGACGTGTGCATCGCCTCGACCCACGACTTCGACGGCGTCTTGCCGTGCAGCAGGTGCAGGAAGTGGCCGCCGATCGAATCGTCGTCGGTTTCCGTTTCGATGCGCTTGCCGTTGTGCGAGAAGTGATACCAGTACAGCAGCATCGAGCCGAGCGACGCCATCAGGCGGTCGGCGATGTCGCGCGCGCCCGGCAGGTTGTGGTCGTCCTTCTCCGGCAGCACGGTGCCGAGCACCGACACGCCGGTGCGCATCACGTCCATCGGATGCGCCGACGCCGGAATCTGCTCGAGCGCGGCCTTCAGCGCGCTCGGCAGGCCGCGCAGCGCGCGCAGCTTGGTCTTGTACGCAGCCAGTTCGGTCAGGTTCGGCAGCGTGCCGTGCACCAGCAGGTGCGCGATTTCCTCGAATTCGCACGATTCGGCGACGTCGAGAATGTCGTAGCCGCGATAGTGCAGGTCGTTGCCGGTCTTGCCGACCGTGCACAGCGCGGTGTTGCCGGCCGTCACGCCCGACAGCGCCACCGACTTCTTCGGCTTGAATGCGCCTGCGGCGGCCGGTGCTGCTGCGTCTTTCGTCTCGCTCATGTTTTGTTTCTCCAATGGGTATCGGGGGATGCGGGCCGCGTTACTTCTTGCCCTGCGCGAACAGTTCGTCGAGCTTGCGCTCGTATTCGTGATAGCCGAGGAAGTCGTACAGCTCGGCGCGCGTCTGCATCGTCGGCACGGCCGCCTTCTGCGTGCCGTCGCGGCGCAGCGTTTCGTAGAAGTTCAGCGCGGCCTTGTTCATCGCGCGATACGCGCCGCAGCAGTACAGCGCGATGTCGACGTTCGCCTCGCGCAGCTCGTCGACGGTGAACAGCGGCGTCGAGCCGAATTCGGTCAGGTTCGCGAGGATCGGCACCTTCACGGCAGCCTTGAAGCGGCGGTAGTCGTCGAGCGTCTTCATCGCTTCCGGGAAGATCATGTCCGCGCCGGCTTCGACGTACGCGACCGCGCGCTCGATCGCCGAGTCGATCCCTTCCGCGGCGGCCGCGTCGGTGCGCGCCATGATCACGAACTGGTCGTCGGTACGCGCATCGACCGCGGCCTTCACGCGATCGACCATTTCGTCGATCGGCACGACTTCCTTGCCAGGACGGTGGCCGCAACGCTTCTGGCCGACCTGGTCCTCGAGGTGCACGGCCGCGACGCCGGCGTTGATGAACGAGCGGACCGTGCGCGCGATGTTGAATGCACCGCCCCAGCCCGTGTCGATGTCGACCAGCAGCGGCAGGTCGGTCGCGTTGGTGATCCGGTTCGCGTCGATCAGCACGTCTTCCATCGTGCTGATGCCGAGGTCGGGGATGCCGAGCGAGTTCGCGGCGACGCCGCCGCCCGACAGGTACACGGCCTTGAAGCCGACGGCCTGCGCCATCTTGGCCGCGTACGCGGTGATCGCGCCGACCACCTGCAGCGGCTGCTCGGCCGCGACTGCCGCGCGGAACTTCGCGCCGGCGCTCTGAAGATGCGTATTGCTCATGAACGGCCTCCTGATGGAATGCCCGATAACAGCAAGGACCGGGCCAGCTTGCGAAACGTCGCTAACCCACTGATTCTTAAGCACCCGCCCCGGGCGAGGCGGCGCCGGAAGATTTCAATTCAGCAATTTCGTGTTTCAAAAATGAAATCGCGCGCGCATAATCGGCGGTCATGGACCTCTCTTCGACCAAGCCCGTCGGCCCGGCCGACCGCACGGTGCGTCCGCGCATCTGGGCAATGGGCATCAGCCGCCTGCGCGACCTGTTTCGCGAGATCGCCGGCGAGTTCGACGAACGCGCCGACGTGCGCATCGTGACACGCGCCTATGAAGATGCGCTCGGCGCGATCGCCGAGGCGGGCACCGCGCGGCCCGACGTGATCGTCGCGGCCGGCTCGAACGGCGGCTTCCTGAAAACGCGTGCGCAGGTGCCGGTGGTGGTCGTGTCGCCGACCGGCTTCGACGTGATGCAGGCGCTCGCGCGCGCGCGACGCGACGCGACGCGGATCGCGCTAGTCAGCGCCGGCGAAACGCCGCCCGAAGTGCGTCGCTTCGTCGCCGCGTACGGCCTCGACGTGCAGTTTGCGTCATATCAGTCCGCGCAGGAAGCGGAAGCCTGCGTGCACGACCTGCGCGATCGCGGCATCGAGACGATCGTCGGCCCCGGCCTCGTCACCGATCTCGCGGCCAGCGCCGGCATGGGCGCGGTGTTCCTGTATTCGCACGCGTCGGTGCGCAAGGCCGTCGAGACGGCGCTCGAAGTCGCGTATGCGACGCACGCCGAGGCATTCCGCCGCCAGCGGCTCGACACGCTGCTGCAGCATCTGCGTGACGGTGTGGTCGCGCTGGACGCGCACGGCCGCGTCGAGGCGATCAACGAACGGCTCGCGTCGGCGCTCGGGGTCGAACCCGCGGCGGCCGTCGGCCGCGCGCTCGTCGACCTGCGGCCCGAACTGCGCACGCTGCGCGGCGAGGACGGCGACGCGCTCGCGACCGTGCGCGGCGTGCGCTACGTCGTGCATCGCGGGCCGCTGGTCGATCGCGGCGTCACGTCGGGCAGCGTGCTGACGTTCCAGGAATCGCGCGCGGTCGAACGGCTCGATCGCGCGCTGCGTTCGCAACCGACCACGCAGCAGTTCGCGGCCCGCTATGCGCTCGACGACGTGGTCGGCGCCTCGGCGCCGATGACGCGCGTACGCGAGCTCGTGCGCCGCTATGCGAAATCCGACGCGACCGTGCTCGTGCTCGGCGAAAGCGGCACCGGCAAGGAAATGATTGCGCAGAGCCTGCATGCGCTGTCCGCGCGGCGCAGCTATCCGTTCGTCGCGGTCAACTGCGGCGCGTTTCCGGAAGCGCTGCTCGAGAGCGAACTGTTCGGCTATGAGGAAGGCGCATTCACCGGCGCGCGGCGCGGCGGCAAGACCGGCCTGTTCGAGGCCGCGCATCGCGGCACGCTGTTTCTCGACGAAATCGGCGAGATGCCGCCGTCGCTGCAGAGCCGGCTGCTGCGCGTGCTGCAGGAACGCGAAGTGATCCGCCTCGGCTCGACCGAGCCGATCCGCATCGACGTGCGCGTGATCGCCGCGACGCACCGGCCGCTGCTCGCGGCCGTCGAGGCCGGCACGTTCCGCGCGGATCTCTATTACCGGCTCAACATCCTGAACGTCGGCCTGCCGCCGCTGCGCGAACGCGCGGCCGACATTCCCGCGCTCGCGGCGACGCTGCTCGTGCAGGCCGCGCGGCGCGAGCCGCGTCTCGCCGAACGCGTGCGCGACACCGACGACGCGCTGCGCGTGCTCGGCGCGACGCAAGCGACGCTCGCGCGCTACCGCTGGCCGGGCAACGTGCGCGAGTTGCAGAACGTGGTCGAGCGGATCGCGGTGGAGCTGGCCGAGGACGTCGACGAGAGCGATCCTGACGCCGCGTGTGCGGCGCTCGCCGCCGGCGCGCTGCAGGTGATCGCGCCCGAGCTGTTCGCCGCGCCGCCCGACGCCGGTGGGGGCGCCGACGACGATGGACAAACGCTCCACGCACGCCGCCGTCGCGCGGAAGCCGACGAGATCCGCGCGGTACTCGACGCGTGCGGCGGCGACCGCGATCGCGCCTGCGCGATGCTCGGCATCAGCAAGACGACGCTGTGGCGCAAGCTGTCGGCGAAATAGGTTCGGGCCGCCCCGTCATTCGGCCTTGTGATAGTGGCGATACGCCTTCGCGCGATTGCCGCACGACGACATCGAGCACCAGCGTCGGCTGCCGTTCTTGCTGTCGTCGATGAACAGCCACTGGCATGCATCGTTCGCGCAGCGCTTGACCTTCGCGAGCCGCGCGCCGCCGAGCAGGTCGATCGCCGACCACAGCACCGGACTCAGCAGCCCCGCGAGCGTCGCACCTGACGCATCGATCCGCCACGCGTAGCGGCCGTCGACGCGCGCCAGCGCAACGCGCGGCGACGCTTCCGCCAGAAAGCCGCCGAGCAGCGCGAGATCGTCGGGCTGTGGCTCGCGCTGCTCCGCTTGCGCGTGAAAGAGCCGGTAGAGCGCCTCGCGCAATGCGAGCGCCTGCGCGAGCATCGGAGGCTCGTCATTCTTCTTCGGGTTCGGATATTGCTCACGACACGCGTCGACCAGCCCGGCCGGTACGCCGGCCTGCTCGCGGCACCACGCGAGCAGGTCGTCCAGCGCGCCGAAGGTTTCCGTCGGCGGGTCGCTGCCGCGCCAGTACAGCGTGTTCGCGAAATCGAGGCTCAACGTCTCGGGCGGCGCCGGGATCAGGCAGTCGATCGCGACGGAAGGTTGCGTTTTTCTCATGACGCGATCGTATCTAACCACCATGCCGGTTGACAAGCGCCGGAGCGATTTCTAACATAACCGGCATGGTGGTTAAAAAAGGTTGCTGCACCGACGCTCCCTTCAATCCAAGGAGACACAGATGATCGATCGCTTTTCGTTCAGCGTTATCCACACCGTCGCCGGCCGCACGTACGAGGCGAGTACGCTCGGCGCGCTTCGCTGCAAGCGGCTGGCATGGTGCCTCCAGGCAGGTTTGCCGTTCTGACGTCCCCCTCAGTTCAAGGAGAACCACAGATGATCGATCACCTTTCATTCGGCGTTGCACACGTTGGCCGCAGCCGCACCTTCTACGACAGCACGCTTGGCGCACTCGGCTACAAGCGTCTGTATAGCGACGACAACGCGATCGGGTACGGCACGACCGAGCCCGAGCTGTGGTTGCAGCACGCGGCTCGCCCGGTCGTCGCCGATCCCGATTCGGGGTTGCACCTGTCGTTCAAGGCCGCGTCGCCGGTCGAGGTCGATGCGTTCTACCGCGCCGCGCTCGAGCACGGCGGCAAGGACAACGGCGGCCCCGGCAAGCGCGAGCACTACGGCCCGGGCTACTACGCGGCGTTCGTCGTCGACCCCGACGGATATCGGCTCGAAGCGCATTGCGAACTGGACAACGTGGTCTGATCCGCTTCGCACCGCCGCGGACATGCGACAAGGGCCGATTCCGCATCGCGCGGAATCGGGCCCCTGGTTCGAGCTGTCTCGTCGTTCGGGGCGCGCCGCTCGCCGCCGGCATTCATGCCGACGTGGCGGGCAGCATGGCCAGCGCGGGGGGCTGCGTCCTCCAGCCGGCCCGCGTCGCTCACGCGCTCATTGCGCGTGGCGCGTGCTCTGCAACTGCTCGCCGAGCCCGTCGATCCCGAGGCGCACCATCTGGCCGGCCTTCAGGAATACCGGCGACGGCTTGATCCCCATGCCGACGCCCGGTGGCGTACCGGTCGTGATCACGTCGCCCGGCTGCAGCGTCATGCAGGTCGACAGATACGCGATCAGCTGCGCGACGGTGAACACCATCGTGCGCGTGTTGCCGTTCTGATAACGGTGGCCGTCGATTTCGAGCCACAGGTCGAGACGCTGCGGATCGGGTACCTCGTCGCGTGTGACGAGCCACGGGCCGATCGGGCCGAACGTGTCGAAACCCTTGCCCTTGTCCCACTGGCCGCCGCGCTCGATCTGCCATTCGCGCTCGGACACGTCGTTGACGACGCAGTAGCCCGCGACGTAATCGAGCGCGCGCGCTTCATCGACGTCCTTGCACTTCGCGCCGATCACGACGCCCAGCTCGACTTCCCAGTCGGTCTTGACCGAACCCTTCGGGATGTCGATGCCGTCGTTCGGGCCGCAGATCGAGCTCGTCCACTTGCCGAATACGACCGGCTCCTTCGGCACCGGCATGCCGGCTTCGGCTGCATGATCGGCATAGTTCAGGCCGATGCCGATGAACTTGCCGACGTGACCGACGCACGCGCCGATGCGCGGCTCGCCCGACACGAGCGGCAGCGTGGCCGGATCGATCGCGCGCAGCCGTGCGAGACCCGCGTCGGACAGCACCTCGCCGGCAAGATCCGGCACATGCGCGGACAGGTCGCGAATCCGGCCGGCCGCGTCGAGGATGCCGGGCTTTTCCTGGCCGGGCGGGCCATAGCGAAGCAGTTTCATCGTGCTTAACCTCTGTTGTCGAATGGGACAGGATACCGGCCGACGCGGCCTTTCGCAGCCGCGCGCCGGACTGATTGTCGATCGTCGATTGCACGCGTCGGCGCCGCATGCGGGATGCCGTCGACGCGCGAGGGTCGCGCGGGCGCAGCGATCGCGGCGCCGTACGGAAGTACGGCGCGCATCGAACGGGCGGCCGCCGGTCTGCGCATCGGCGACGACGGCCCGGCATCCGCGACGCGTGCCGGTCCATGCCGGCCGGCTGCACGCGCGGCCGCGCCGTCGCTGGCCCGCAAGCCTTTGTACCATCGGCCGCGCGCCGTGAAATGACGCGCGACGGATACCGACTATTGGTGCGCCTGCCGACGCTGCGGCGCAGCACGCGCCGCACCGGCGTCGGTGGAACGACCATCGTTCGCAGTGGCGCCTGCCATCGGTGCATGAATACTGGCTATTCGGGGTGCCCCTGTCATCGGAAACGTTTGCCCATCCGTTCTTGTCCGGTAATGATCGGTAAAAAGACGCTGCATTGCACACTGTATGTTTATTGCTAAGCTCATACGGATGGCTTTCATTGCCATCCGCGGGCCCGCCCTATACGCGTGCAGAACCGGCCAGCGTGCGTCGCCAACCGATCGACGGTAATCCCCCAACCTCACACCGACAATGCAGACAACCAACGACCCGCTTCCCGGCAGCGACGCACGGGAATCGATGGCCGCTATCGACCGCTATCGCGCACCCGCGCTCGACAAGGGCCTCGATATTCTCGAACTCCTGTCCGAGCAGAAGGAAGGACTCACCCGCACCGAAATCACGAAGGAACTCGGCCGTAACGCGAGCGAGATCTACCGGATGCTCGAACGCCTCGTCGCACGCCGCTACGTGATGCGTTCGACCGGCGGCGACCGCTATACGCTCAGCCTCAAGTTGTTCGCGCTTGCGCACCGGCATCCACCGATGAACCGGCTGATCGCCGAAGCGCTGCCGCCGATGCAGCGCTTCGCCGATGCCGCCGAGCAATCGTGCCACCTGTCCGTCTACGATCGCGGCAACCTGCTCGTGATCGCGCAAGTGGACGGGCCTGGCCCGTGGGGCGTGTCGGTCCGGCTCGGCTCGCGCGTCGGGCTCGCCGATACCGCGTCGGGACGCACGCTGCTGGCGTTCCAGGGCCCCGAGCAACGCGCGCACATGCTGGCCGAGCACCGCAAGGTCAAGGGCGAAACGCCGCTGAACGAGCAGGAGCTCGCGAATGCATGCCAGTCGATCCGGCAGTCCGGCTACCTGCGCCAGGACAGCCGCCAGGCCTACGGCGTGACCGACCTGACCGTGCCGATCCTCGGGCCCGCCGGCCATGCGATGGCCGTGCTGACGTGTCCGTACATGCGACGGATCGATGCGCACATGGCGCCGACCGTCGACGTGGTCGTCGACGCACTGCGCGACACGGCCGCCCATCTGTCGATGTGCCGCACCGAGACCTGCTGACGCGCGGGTTCGCCGCCAACGCGCACCGGGCATCGCGCAGCGGCGCCGGGTGCGATTGCGCACGACGCCCGCGCGGTGCCCGATGCGCGATGTCGCATCGGGCAGCCGCGGCGCTACGCTAGAATAGCGGCCCTCTCAAAAACTACGGCGGCCGGTTGTCGCGGCCGTCGTGTCCGATGGATGTCATGGCCAAACTTCTGAACGATCAAGAATTCCAGCGTTTCTCCGAACTTCAGCAGAAGCAGGCAAGCTTCACGATCACGCCCGAGGAAGCGGACGAACTGCGCGATATCGTCGCGCGCGCGCAGAAGAAGCGCGACGATCGTGCCGCCGCAATGCAGGCGATCGAGAACTACATCGAGCAGTTCGACATCACGCCTGACGAACTCTTCTCGCCCGAGCAGATCGGCGACGCGGCGCGCACCTACGGGCTCATCACGGCGACCAAGAAGGAACGCACGCTGCCGCCGTCGATCACGTTCAACGGCAAGCCGTATCAGTGGACCAAGACGCTTCCGGACGACGTGCGCGGCGCACTGTTCGACGCGTTCACGTCCGGCGAGTCGGTCAAGCGCTTCATCGCGATGCCGAAAGACGCCGCGCGTTGTGCGCTGACGATCGCCCGTCTCGAGCGCGAAACCGGTGCCGTCTATGCCGATCCACACCTCGAGGAACTCGCGATTTCGCGTGATCAGGTGAACGACGCGGCGTCGAAACTCGCTGCGTGAATGTGATCGTGGGCACACTTCCTGCGTGCCCACACCTGCGCGTCACGCCGGCATTGGCCGGCGCTGCGCCCGCGGCAGGCGTGCGTTCGCATGCTCCCGAAAAAGCTCACCTCGGCATCCCGCAAGCGCTCACCGCAGTCTCCCGTAAAGTCTCACCGAAGGCTCCTGGAGACGCTTACTGATGCCTCCCGAACATCCTCACCGATCGCTCCTGCAAGTGCTCACCGAGGTGTCCCGGAAAGGCTCACCGGCCTTTCCCGCAGGCGCTCATCGGCCGTTCCCGGGAAAGCTCACCGAACGCTCCCGTATCGGCTCACCGCGCTGTCCCGGAAAAGCTCACTCGCCGCTCCCGAAAAGTCTCACCTTCGTGATGGCTTTGCATGTGCGAAGCCGGAATAGGGCCACGAATGCGTGCAAGCACATCGCTTGAAACGGTTGCGCAGGGCGAATTTCGCAGCACGCTGGCGCGCCTCTGCCGACATGATGCGGGCTTCACGATATCGCCTCGACCGGCAGGTTCGCCACGTCGGCGAGCGCTTCATGCCGGATACTGGTTTCAACTCCTTTGCATTCCTGAGTGACCGTGCGGCATGGCGAGACATTGCAGCATCGACGCCATGCGTTACCTTCGCAACGTGGGACCACAGACTGACGCCTACGGCTGCAACTTCATCCTGAACCCGACGACGCCCGGCTCCTCCGTCGTCGATACCGCAAACCCGCACGATTTCGCGAGCGAAATCATCGCCGTATTCTCGCGCAACGCCTCGCCGACCATCCACGCGGTGCCGCGCGAGCGTGCGTAGTCGATGATGCGCATCATCATCAGCCGGCCGAGCCCCTTGCCCTTTTGGTCGGGCCGTACCGCGATCGCGAACTCCGCCGTCTCGTTGTCGGGATCGGCGACCGCGCGCGCCACCGCGAGCGTGTGGTCGCGCCCCGACACGTCGGTAAACGACACGATGAACGCCATCTCGCGGTCGTAGTCGATCTGCGTCATGCGCGCCACCTGCGAATGATCGAAGCTGCGCACCGCGCCGAAGAAACGCATCCGCAGATCTTCCGGCGTCATCGCACCGAGCAGCTCGTTGTGTGCGGCCTCGTCCTCCGGACGGATCGGACGGATCGTCACCGTCTCGCCATGCCACTCGAGCGTCTGCTCGAGGTGCCGCGGATACGGCATGATCGCGAGCCGGCTGCGCCCTGCAGCCAACGTGATGCGCGGCGCGACGACCCATGCGCGGTCGGACAGCACGCGCAGCGTGACCGACATCGCAACGACTTCGCGCACGTCGCAAACGACCTGCGACAGCGCCGTCAGCGCGTCGAGCGTCGGCTCGACGGGCGTGCTGCGCGCATACGGCGAGCGCTCCATCACCGCGCGGGCGAGCACGGTGTTCAGCGGCGGCAGACCGTAGACGACGAACGGCGCCGATACGCCATCCGCCGGCGGCACGGCGTAGCGAAACACCGGACCGAAGTTCGAATCGTCATACATGTCGACCGTGATATCGACGACCTTCTTGCCGGCCGGCTCGCTGGATTGCTCGCCCCGCAGACCGAAATGGGACAGCCAGCGCAGCGCGGCTTCGCCGGCCAGTTCATGCTGCCCGGCTTCGACCATGCGGCGCGCGTCGGCCTGGGCGGACGCCACGCATTCGGCCGGCTGCGGCGGCGTGCCCTCCGGCGTCTGCATCAGCAGCTGGCGCCCGAGGTTGTAGTCGACGAGACGCGCATACGCACGTGCGAGCCGCTGCGGCGTCGTGTGCACCGGAATGCCGTTCGCGTGCAGCGCATCGCGTGTCGCCGCATCGACCGCGCCGAAGAAACACGCGAGGATGCCGCGATGCGCGTACTGCCGCGAATCGATCAGCGTGCGCGCGACCAGGTCGGCCGGCGCACTGTGTGAAGTGGAATGAACGACGAACAGCGTGCCCGTCTGCGGAAACGGGGCGAGCGCCTTGATCGCCGCGGCAAAGTGTTCGGGGCGTGCATCGTCGCCCAGCGTGAGCGGATTGCCCGGCGCCGCGAGATGCGGCAGCGCGGCCGCGACGGCCGACGTGGCCGCGGGCGACCAGTCGGTCAGCACGTCGCGCACCTCGGCCACCGCATCGACCGCGAGTTTCGCCACGCCCGCATCGCTGGTCACGAGCGTCGCCGCCCCCCGTGCGGTGACGCGGCCCACGCCGAGCGTCTCGATTTCGTCGAGCAGGTCGTCGAGCGCATCGACGCGCACCATGCCCGCGCGCTGGAACGCCGCCGTGTAGAGTGCATCGCCGGGATCGGCACGGCCGGTACGTAACGCGAGCACCGGCTTGTTGCGTGCGGCCGCGCGCGCCGCCGACATGAACTTGCGCGCCGCGCGCACGGTATCGAGCTCGAGCAGGATCGCGCGCGTGCCGGGATCGCTCGCCAGATAGTCGAGGACGTCACCCGCATCGACGTCCGATTCGCTGCCGAGCGCGACGACATGCGAAAAGCCGAGGCCCCGCGCATGGGCCCAGCCGAGCACCGCGTTCGTCAGCGCATTCGATTGCGATACCCATGCAACGCCGCCCGATCGCGCCGTATACGCAGGCGCGCCGAAATGCGCATGCCGCGCCGGCGACAACACGCCGAGGCTGCCGGGCCCGACGATACGGAGCACGAACGGCTTCGCCGCCTTCAGCGTGCGATCGACCGCGGCGCGATCGGCATCGGTGCGCGCCTCGCCGACGATCACCGCGACCCGCGTGCCCAGCTCACCGAGCTTGCGCACGATGCCGGCCCAGGTCGCGGGTGGCGTGCAGATCACGGCAACCGACGGCGGCGCGGGCAACCGGTCGACATCCGAGACGACCGCATGCCCGTCCAGCTCGCGATATTTCGGATTGACCGGCCAGACAGGCCCCTGGAACGCGCCGTCGAGCACACGCGACCACACCATCGCGCCGATACTGCCCGCGCGCGACGACGCGCCGACGACCGCAACGGACTTGGGCTGGAACAACGCATCGAGATGGCGAACGGTCACATCGGCTCCCTGCGGTGGCGAAAGACGACACGATCGGCATGCGGCCACGCGGGCCGTGCGCCGATCGACGCGAACCCCAAGCATAGGCGAAGCGCCTGCGACTGCCTATATGCCGAACGGCCGACTATTCGACGGACGTCAACGCTCGCATCATGGGTCTGCAACACACGCGGCACGGCATCGCAGTGCCGCTCGCACGATGCAGGCAACGCGGCACGATGCTGCAGTCGCGCGCTCAAAGGTGAGGTTTTACAGGAGCCATGGTGAGTATCTTCGGGAATCGCACGACATACCGCGCCAATACGCGAAAGGTGATGAAAGTCCGCGTCGCGCATGCACCGCGAAAATGGCGAATGCCAATGCGCGTGCATTGCGCCATTACGCGCCTGTTTACGGAAATTCCCCGCAATATGCAGTCGGATCGCGGCGAATTCGCAAAACGGGATCCGTTCATTGCGCGACATTGCACTTCAATTCGCGACGGAAAATCGCATGGCGACCGCCCAAAAACAAAACGGTGCGAAGGCCGCATGGCCGTTCGCACCGTCAGTCGATACGCGAAAGGTGAGGATTTTCGGGAGTCAGTCCTTGATCAGGAAACGTCCGCGATTCTTGCCGAGCCATGCCGGCGCCCGCCCGCGACCACTCCAGGTCTCGCCCGTCTTCGGGTTCAGGTACTTCGGCGGCAAGGTCCGCTTGGGCTTTGTGGCGGCAGCGGCGGCGGCCGATCCTGCCGGGCGAAAACCGAGCTCTTCCGGCGTAATGTCGTATTCGTCGATTTTCGCGCGGATTTCGGCAATCGCGTCGGCAATCGCCTTTTCACGTTCCTTGTCGATCTTTTGCTGAAGCCGTTCGAGCTGTGCGGACAGTTGCCTGTAGGTCGCCATATGGATGGGACTCCGTGAGTGTTATTCGTGAAAAATAGGTAACACCAAGCAAACAGAAAAGCGCTTCGCCCGATCGTGGTCTCCTCAGCCGGTCATTTCGGGATCAATAACCGCTCTTCTTCTTGCACGCGAAGAGAAGATTTCGCACGGCGTCATCCGTCGATTGCTGGATCACGTCGAAATCTCCGTTGCACATGGCCCGGGCATTGTCCGTGCAATTGCTCCAGTCGCTGCCGGTGCATTGCACCTGAGTGGTCGGGCGCCCGTCCGAAGTGAACAGCGGAGCACCGCCACCGCACCCGCCGAGCCCTGCAACCAGAGCCAACATCACGGCCGCCCGAGGCCACCGACAGACCGACGCAAGCATGTGTTTCATTATGGTTCCCGTCAACCTTTTTTTGAATGTCGCGAGTATGCCATGGGCGGCCCGTCGAGCGTCAGTCCGGCGCGCGGTCGGGTTGTCCGCGCGCCTTGTACGGCAAGCGCTTGCGCGGATCGTCGGTGATGCGAATGAACACCTGCTCGACGTCCGGAAGCGCCTCGAATTCGCGTTGCAACGCCTGGCGATCGACGCTCGTATCCGCACATCCTTCGACGTAGATGAAACGTCGCTGCACGGTGATCCACAGGCTCGTGCCGCGCAGACGATCGGAGCCGGCGAAGTGCGCCTTCGCCGCATCGGCGATCGACGCGTCGTACATATACGAGTTCGGCTTCGTGCAGCGATGGGCGAGCCAGCAGGTCGTGCCGCGTTCGGCGCGGTAGTGCGCATCGTCCGTCATCTCGGCGCGCGTCATCCACGGGCCGAGCGGCAACGGGCATTCGGCGACGTCCTGCGACAGCGCGACGAACGGGTCGTTGTACCAGTTGCGCCGCGCGTCGGCCGTGTCGGCGTCGCCGGCCTGCGCGAATGCGAAGCTCGCCAGCAACATGGTCAGCCACCCTGCGATGCCGATCCGCTTCATCGTGATCTATATGAACGCGTCCCGTTTGCAACAGTTTTCGTGTGTTCAGACAGACAGGATGGGCTGCAGCTCTATATCCGGCCTTGTTGCAGCCAGTACTGCCGCTGCGGGCCCCTATGAAA
>NZ_JAKWFH010000055.1:0-49488 GCF_029522185.1 Burkholderia sp. IO2
AGCTGTGATTCGAGCTTAACGGCTCGCAGGAGACACAAGCTGTGCCGTAGCCGCCAACCGGCAAAGCAGCGCGCCAAACGGCGCGCCACCACTGAAGTTTGAAGCAAATCGAAGATATAAGGAGACACCATGCTGCAAGCCGTGAACCCCGTCATCCCCGGCATCGCCGCGATCGCCCCCGAGCTCGTCGAAGTCCGCCGCCGCATCCACGCCCATCCCGAACTCGCATTCGAAGAGACGCTCACCAGCGATCTCGTCGCCGAACTGCTCACCGGCTGGGGCTACGACGTGCATCGCGGCATCGGCAAGACAGGCGTGGTCGGCGTGCTGCGCGCAGGACAAGGCACGCGTACCGTCGGCCTGCGCGCCGACATGGACGCGCTGCCGCTTGCGGAAACCACGGGCCTGCCGTACGCAAGCCGCCACGCGAACAAGATGCACGCATGCGGCCACGACGGCCACACCGCGATGCTGCTGTGCGCGGCGCGCCACCTCGCGGCGACGCGCCATTTTTCCGGCACGCTGAACCTGATCTTCCAGCCGGCCGAGGAAAATTTCGGCGGCGCGAAGGCGATGATGGACGACGGCCTGTTCGACCGTTTCCCGTGCGACGCGATCTTCGCGATCCACAACATGCCGGGCCGCGCGGCCGGCGACATGGCGTTTCGCACCGGCGCCGCGATGGCGTCGGCCGACCGCGTGACGATCACGCTGCGCGGCGTCGGCGGCCACGGCGCGATGCCGCATTTCGCGCGCGATCCGATGTCGGCCGCGGGCAGCATCATGGTCGCGCTGCAGACGATCATCGCACGCGAAGTCGACGCGCAGCATGCGGCCGTGATCACGGTCGGCAGCGTGCAGGCCGGCGAGACGTTCAACATCATTCCGGAAACCGTCGTGATGAAACTGTCGGTGCGTGCGCTGAACGCCGACGTGCGCGCGCTGCTCGCGCGCCGTATCGAAGCGCTCGCGAAGGGGCAGGCGGAGAGCTTCGGCGTCACCGCGGAAGTCGACTACGACTATGGCTACCCCGTGCTCGTCAATCACGCGGAACCGACCGCGTTCGCGGCCGACGTCGCACGCCAGATGCTCGGCGCCGACCGCGTCGAAACCGAAGCCGCGCCGCTGATGGGCAGCGAGGATTTCGCGTTCATGCTCGAAGCGCGCCCCGGCTGCTACGCGTTCATCGGCAACGGGATCGGCAGCAAGGGCGGCTGCATGGTGCACAACCCCGGCTACGACTTCAACGACGACATCCTCGAGATCGGCGCGAGCTACTGGGTTCGCGTCGCCGAAGCCTGGCTCGCGGCCTGACGGCCCTTCACCACGCAGTTTCGCGCTCAACCGGGGGAACCCCATGGAAACGTCCGCCCTTCCGTTCGCCGGCACGCCGGTCGATGCCCGCGCCGCCGCGAAGAAACGCCGGCTGATCGCGGCCGCCGCCGTCGGCAACGCGCTCGAGTTCTACGACTTCACGGTCTACAGCTTCTTCGCGATCCTGATCGGCAAGCTGTTCTTTCCCGTGCATTCGTCGTTCGGGCAGTTGATGCTCGCGGTCGCGAGCTTCGGTGTCGGCTTCGTCACGCGTCCGCTCGGCGGGCTCGTGATCGGCATGTATGCGGACCGCGCCGGCCGCAAGAAGGCGATGATCCTCACGCTGCTGCTGATGGCGCTCGGCACCGCGACGATCGCGATCGCGCCGACCTTCGCGCAGATCGGCATCGCCGCGCCGCTGCTGCTCGTGCTCGCGCGGCTGCTCCAGGGGTTCGCGTCGGGCGGCGAAGTCGGCGCATCGACGACGCTGCTGCTCGAACAGGCGCCGCAGCATCGTCGCGGCTTCTACGCATCGTTCCAGTTCTCGAGCCAGGGGCTCGCCGCATTGGCGGGCGCACTCACCGGCGTTGCGTTGACGTCGACGCTGACGGCCGCGCAGCTCGAAAGCTGGGGCTGGCGCGTGCCGTTCATCATCGGCACGCTGTTCGTGCCGATCGGCTACTGGCTGCGCCACACCGTCGAGGAAGTGCCCGCTGCCGCGCCGGCCGCCGCGCACGACGAGCCGGTCGCCTCGCTGCCGCTCGCCGACGTGCTGCGCCACCATGGCAAGGCCGTGTTCGCGGGTCTCGGCGTGACGATCGGCGGCACGTCGATCCACTACATCATCGTGTTCTACATGGCGATCTACGGCGTGCAGGTGCTGCACCTGCCGACCTGGCTGTCGATGACGGCCGGCTGCGTCGCCGGTGCGATCCTGATGCTCGTGACGCCGATCGGCGGCCATCTGTCCGACGTATATGGCCGTAACCGGATCGTCTGGTGGACGCGCATCGTGCTGATGGCCGCGATCTATCCGGCGTTCATCGCGCTGAACCGCTGGCCGGGCGCCGCGTCGCTGCTGTCGACCATCGCCGCGCTGTCGATCGTGCATGCGATCAACATCGGTGCGACGGGCGCGATGCTCGGCGAGTTGTTTCCGCGGGCGGTGCGTGCGACGGGCGGTGCGCTGGTGTATAGCGTCGGCGTCGCGATCTTCGGCGGCTTCGCGCAGTTCTTCGTCACGTGGCTGATCTCGGCGACCGGGAATCCGAATGCGCCTGCGTGGTATGCGATCGGGTGTGGCGCGATGACGTTGCTTGCAATTCGTTGCATGGACGAGAAGGCCGGGAAGGCGCTGGATTGAGCGGCGGACGATGCGCGGCACGCGAAGCGTCATTGACGTCGCGCGCGCGCATCGGGCATCATCGGCCCATGCACCACGCCACGATCACCCTTTCGACGACCACGCGCACGACCACCTTCGGCGGGCCCGTGCGGCGAGTGCGCGCAAGATCGTAGCGTCACTGATTCCCACAGGCCCCGCCGATTCCGGACGGGGTCTCGTCGTTTCTCCGTCCGCATCGGCCACTCAGGAGAAACGCAATGTCCGAAGCCCCTTCCCCGAAACGCGCGCTGCTCGTCATCGACATGCAGGTCGGGCTGTTTCATGGTCCCGATCGTCCGCATGACGGCGAATGCGTGCTGGCCAACATCAACCTGCTGATTCGTCGCGCGCATGAAGCCGGCGCGCCGGTGTTCGCCGTGCGTCACACCGGCCCGGCCGGCTCTCCGATCGCGCCCGACGCGCCGCTCGCCGCGCTGCTGCCGGAACTCGCGATCGATACCGCACGCGACATCGTGTTCGACAAGACCCGGCCGAGTTGCTTCGCGGGTACGCGGCTCGCGGCGTGGTTGCATGCGGCGGGTATCGGCGAGATCGTGATCGCGGGGATGAAGACGCAATACTGCGTCGATACGACGTGCCGTGCGGCCGCGGATCTCGGGTTTCGCGCGGTGCTCGTGGCCGATGCGCACACCTGCACGGATACGCCCGCGCTGCCGGCCGAGCGGATCGTCGCGCATCATAATGCGACGCTTGGCGGGCCGTTTGCGGTGTTGACGACGACCGAGGCATGCGTGTTCTGATGCAGCGCGCCGGTCGGACTGCGGTAAGCGAGTGCGCGCGTTGCAATAGCGTCAGAAGGGGCCGTCAATTCGCAGGAATCGGCTTGCCGATCGTTCGATGCGCCATGCCGACTTTCGAGAACAGGACTGACCTCGAAGCAGCAGAAGAGCACGTGCAAGACCCTGTCGCGTCCGCTCATGGGCAGCGACGATACGGCATGCACAGTAAAAGCAAAAAGGCACGGGGCTTTCGCCACCCGTGCCTTTTTCACCTACACAAACCGCCCGCACTCAAAACGTATGCATCATCCCCACATACGCACCCGTCTGCGACTCGCCCGTCATCGGGCTCGTCCCCGACGTCGCGTCACGCGGCGTCGCGAGTAGCGAGAAGTTCGAATTTCCGCCGTTGCGCGCATACGCGACCGTGCCGTACAGGAACGTGCGCTTCGACAGGTTGTACGTGGTGCCGAGCACATACATGATTGCGTGCCCTGACGGGTCATGCGACGCATCGCCGCCGCCGTCGCCGACCTTCACGTAGTAGCCACCACCCGTCACGGCCCACTGCGGCGTAGCCGAATAGGTCGCGCCAAGCCAGTAGTGATCGGCACGGTCCGCGACACCGGCCGGGCTGTCCGGCGCCTGGTAGTGCGTATACGCACCCTGGATCTTGAACTTCGACACCTTCACGTTCGCCCCGACGAAGTACTCGCGCGACGCCGTGAAAATGTTGCTGAACTTGCCGTTGTTGTCGCGCAGTTCGTCGTAGATGCCGCGCACGTCGAGCACCGGCGAGTGGTACGAGATCATGATCCCGTCCGAGCGGCCGAAATCGTCGGCCGCGCCGTAGTTGAAGCCGCGCGACTGGTTGCCGAACGCGTATTGCGCCTGCACGTCGAAGCCGCCGATCACCGGGCTGTGATATTCGATGTTGTTGCTGCTCTGCTGCCAGTTGCGGCCACGCACGAGCGAAGCCGACGAAAACGCCTGCTGGACGAACGGGTCGAATTCCCACACGCCGTCGCTGTCGATGAACAGGTTGCGGCCGGCCTGCAACTGGCCCCACGTGTTGCTCTTCAACCCGACGTACGCGCGCCGTGACCACATGCGCCCGCCGCCCGTCTGGCCGTTCATGACCTGGAACGCGGTTTCCAGGTTGAACACCGTCGACAGCCCGCCGCCGAGATCCTCGATGCCCTTCAGCCCGAACATGCTGGTGCCCCAGTCGCCGCTTTCCGCGCTCCAGCGCGACTTGCTGCCGTTCGGTGTCGCGATGTGGTTCAGGTATTCGATACCGCCGTCGATCCGGCCGTACAGCGTGACGCTCGTCTGTGCAAACGCGGCCGCCGGCGTGGCGGCCGCAATCAGCCATGCGAAGTATTTGAGTCGCAAAATGATGCCCCCTCGAAGTCTCGACCGTCCGACGCGCACCCCATGCACGCGCCTCGGGTCTGCTTATCCGCGATCGATCGAAAAACGTCCGGGGCCCGCCGCGCAGAGCGCGAGCAAGCCGCCCGAGATCGCGATGTTCTTGTAGAAATGAATCATGTTGTTGATCTGCTCGCCGCCCGTCATCGTCCAGTAGTGGTGGCCGATGATGCCGGTACCGATCGTGTACAGCGCAAGCAACAGCGCGAGCGGCCGCGTCTGGAAACCGACGAGGATCGCAATCCCGACGATGAGCTCCATCACGACGGAGATCGCCGCCGAGATGATCGGCGCCGGCGCGCCCTCGCTGCCCATGAACGCGATCGTACCGGAGAAGTCGATAATCTTCTTCCAGCCGAACATCACGAACAGGATCACGAGCAGGATTCGGGACAGCAGCAGCAGCACATCGCGCTGGGACGCGAGAAACGGTTGGTTCGGTGTCATGGTCTCGATCAACGAAAACGATGCGCGGCGTGCGCGCACCGGATTGCCTGTGAACCAGGACGGGCGGCCGCCTGCGCCGCCCGTCCCGCTCTGCAACAACCGGCATCGGGGCCCGCCCGATGTGCTGTGCTCCTCCTCTTTTCTATTGTTGCCCTGCCTCGCCGCGTGCCGCGTTTCAGCGCAGCTTCGCGACGTCCTGCTCGGTCACCTTCGCGGCCGGATTGCCGAACTGCCCGGTCAGGTAGTTCGTCAGCGCGGCGATCTGCGCATCCGACAGCTCGTGGCGGAACGCGGGCATCCCGACGTCCTCGCTGCCGGCCTTGCGCTGCACGCCGTTCAGGATCACCTGCACGAGGTTGGTCGGATTCGACGCGCCCACCGTCGAGTTGTGGAACAACGGCGGGTAGTAACCGTCCGGCGTGCCCTTGCCCTGCATCTGGTGGCAGGTCGCGCAGTTGCCGAGATACAGCCGTGCCGGATCGATGCCCGACGACGCGAGCGCGACGCCGCGCAGCTTCAGGCCATCCTCGGCCGGCTTGCCCCACGACGAGCGCGACTGCTTCGCGTCGCCGCTGGCGACGGCCGGCACCGTACGGATGTACGTCGAGATCGCGCCGATGTCGGCTTCGGTCATCTTCGAGAAGCTGTGCTCGATCGCCTCGGCCATCGGGCCGGCCGCCTGCGCGAGGCCCGGCACGCTGCCGGTGCGCAGGTACTGGACGAGCTGCTGCTGCGTCCAGCCGCCGATCCCCGCGTTCGGGTCGGACGTGATGTTGTAGCCGTCCCAGCCCGCGAGCACCGAGCCCGACAGGAAGCTGCCGCCCGTTTCGTCGAGCGACTTCTCCTGCATCGCGATGCCGCGCGGCGTGTGGCACGTGCTGCAGTGCGCGAGGCCCTGCACGAGATAGGCGCCGCGGTTCCACTCGGCGCTCTGCTCGGGCTTCGGCTGGTACACGCCGTCCTTCAGGAACAGCCAGTTCCAGATCTTCAGCGGCCAGCGCATGCTCAGCAGCGCGGGGATCTCGTTCTTCGGCGGCGCCTGCTTGACCGGTTCGACGCCGTGCATGAAGTACGCGTACAGCGCCTGCACGTCGTCGTCGTTGATCTTCGCGTACGACACGTACGGCATCGCCGGGTACAGGTTGTCGCCGTTCTTCGATACGCCGTGCCGCACCGCGCGCTCGAAGTCCTCGAACGTCCAGTTGCCGATGCCGGTATCGGGATCCGGTGTGATGTTGCTCGTATAGATCTTGCCGAGCATCGGCACCGGCATGCCGAGGCCGCCCGCGAACGGCTTGCCGCCCTTCGCGGTGTGGCATGCCATGCAGTCGCCCGCGACGGCGAGGTATTCGCCGCGCTTGACCTGCGCCGGATCGGCCGAATCGGCCGCGCGTGCGAGGCCGGGCAGCGCGAGGCAGCCGGCGAGGAGGAAGGTGAGAGTAGATTTCCGCACGGTCAGACTTCCTTCTTCAGCGTGTCCGACATCCGCAGCGCGAGCGCCGCGATCGTCAGCGTCACGTTCACCGTACCGACGGTCGGCATCGTCGAGCTGCTCGAGATGAACAGGTTCGGATGGTCGAACGTGCGGCAGTCCTTGTCGACGACCGAGTCGCGTGCATCCGCGCCCATGATCGTCGCGCCCGTGATGTGGTTGTTCGGCGCGAACTCGTCGTTGAAGACGACGTCGGTGCCGCCCAGCACCTTCGCGGCCGTCGCGTAGACCTCGCGCGTGTGCACGGCGCCGCGCTTCACGTAATCGTCGATCGCATACGTGATCTCGGGGCGCGGGATGCCGATCGCGTCGGTGGCCGTCTTGCTCGGCACGATGCGGTTCTCGGGCTGCGGCAGGATCTCGTGGAAGCAGTCGAACTGCACGTAGCGCGCGGAACGGTCGCGGATCTGCGCGTCGAGCTCCTCGTGCTTCATCAGCTTGCCGGCCTTGAAGATCTTCTGCGTCTCCTGGTTGATGCGGGACATGTTCGACAGATGGATCTTCTTCGCGGCTTCGGTCGCGCGGAACGGGCCGTCGCGGAAACCGATCAGCGACGTCATCTCCTGCGGGCCGCGGCCCGGCCACAGCTTCTCGTTCGCGTAGAACGACACACCGGTGCCCGGGTGGTCCATCAGGTTGCGGCCGACCATGTCGGAGCTGTTCGCGACGCCGTTCGGGAAATCGCGGTTCGCGGACATCAGCAGGATCTTCGGCGTCTCGATGCCGTTCGCGGCGAGCACGAAGTACTTGCCTTCGACGCGATGGTCGGCGCCCGTCTTGTCCTTGTAGATCGCGGCGACGATGCGCTTGTCCGGGCCCGTCTCGAGCTTGTAGACGACCGCGCTGTCGATCAGCTTCGCGCCGGCCTGCTCGGCCTTCTCGACGTGGACGATGCCGTTGTACATCGCGCCGATCGGGCAGATCGGCATGCAATTGTTGTTCCCGCAACAGGTGGGCCGGCCGTCGTACGGGCGGCTGTTGCGGGCGACCGGCTCGGTCACCACGTGGAACTTCGGGTCATAGCCGTTGAGCGCGCTCTTGATGGTCTGCTCGTTGAACGACAGCGGCAGCGGCGGCATCGGGTACGCCTGCTTGCGCGGCGAGTACAGGTCTTCCTCGGGGCCCGGGCCCCACACGCCGAGTTCCTCCTCGGCGCGCTGATACCAGTGCTCGAGGTCGTCGTACTGGATCGGCCAGTCGCGGGCGACGCCGTACACCGTCTTCATCTTGAAGTCGTTCGGGATGAAGCGCCACGCGGAGGCGGCCCAGTGCCACGTCGTGCCGCCCACCGCGCGGATGTACTGCGAGTTGAACTTGTGCTCACCCTTCAGGATCAGGTAGTCGTTCGGCGGGCCGTATTCCGGATGCGGGGCCCACGGGCTCGACGGGTACGGCGCCATGAAATCGGTCTTGTCGGGCTGGTTGCGAAAGCGCTCGACGATTTCCCAGCGCGGCATGCGCGGGCCGGCTTCCAGCAGGATCACGGACTTGCCCGCCATCGCGAGCTGGTGCGCAACGATCGCGCCGGCGACACCCGATCCGACGACGACGACGTCGGCTTTTTGCGTATCGGTATCGGCCATCAGGCTTGCCTCTCGATCGGTTTTTCGGCCCAGAAGCCGGGTTTGTTGGGGCAATACGAAGGGATCACGAGCGTATCGGACACCACGCTGAACATTAATGCTTCCTCGTAGGTAATCACGACGTTGTCGACGATGCCGAGATACCACGCGCCGAGAATCGTCAATGCGAGCGATTCCTGGTCGGGATTCAGCGAACCGGATGCGAGCGCACCGGCGAGTTGCGGCAGGCTGTCGGCCGTCTTGAACGAGCCCTTCTGCAAGGCCTGCAGATAGCGCTGGCCGGTGACGCGGCTCAGCCCTTTCTTGCCGGTCAATGCTTCGGAGAGCGTCATGAACGTATCGAGCGGCGCGGTGCCGGGATCGTCGGCCAGGGCCCGCAACGCCAGCGAGCCGGTGAGGCCCGCCGCCGTCAGCGCCAGTGCGCCCTGCAGCCATTGACGCCGCGTGATGCCGGTTGCGGCTGCGTCGTCGTCACGACGCGATTGGGGGGTGTTGTCGTTGTGCATGTTTCCTTCTCTCGAACACCGGATTCGGGAAAACCACGCTTGATATTTCTCAAACATTGGCGCGGACCTGCAATGTACGCGCACAAATCGGATCGAACAATCTTTTTATAGTCCATTAAATGTTCCGCAATCCGGGACAATCGATATTTCGCTGCATTTTTGTGTCGTCGACGCGACAAATCCGCCGCAGGCACGCGCGTGTCGCGTGCCGACCACACACCACACCTGCACGCCGCACTGCGCACGCATGACGGTCGGTTAGAATTCCGTGCAATCAAACAGAAAGCTTCCCTCCGAGGGCAATCGAGCGATGAAGCAGCGCGACAAGTACAACAAAGAAACGAACCAAACCAACCACACGACCCGGCTGCTCTGGCGCATCGGCGCCGTCGCGGCGCTCGGCGGCGCCGCGGCCCTGTCGCTGCACGCCGGCGCGGCGCGCACGGTGAGCGTGTCGCCGCAAGGCACCGTCACCGAAGTCCGGCAGAGCGTCGTCAAGTTCGACGAACCGATGGTCGCCTTCGGCTCGGCCTCCGCGCCGAATCCGGCGCGCGTGACCTGTAACGATTCGACGGCCGCGCGCGGCCAGGGCCACTGGCTCGACGACAAGACCTGGGTTTACGATTTCGAAAGCGACCTGCCGCCGGGCGTCCGCTGCGCGGTCGCGCTCAACGACACGCTGCGCTCGGTCGCCGGCAATGCGGCGAGCGGCCCGCGTCGCTTCACGTTCCAGACGGGCGGCCCGTTCCCGGTGTCGGTGCGCCCCGGCTCCCGCGAGATCGAGGAGCGTCAGGTCTTCGTGATGAAGCTGAACGGCCCGGCCGAGCCGCGTTCGGCGCTCGCGAACATCTGGTGCGAAGCGGCCGGCATCGGCAACCGCATTCCGGTCACGGCGGCCGACGACGATACGCGCAATGCGCTGCTCGATCATTTCGGGCTGAAGAAGGAGGCGGCGCGCGTGCTGACGCTGTCGTGCTCGCAGGCGCTGCCGGCGAGCGCGAAGATGCAGCTCGTGTACGGCAAGGGCGTCGCGAGCCCGAGCGGCATCGCGAACGAAACCGAACGGCGCTTCGATTTCACCGTGCGCGCACCGTTCGCCGCGAGCTTCTCGTGCGAACGCGAGAACGCGAAGGCGCCCTGCACGCCGCTGCGCCCGCTCACGCTGTCGTTCAACGCACCGGTCGCGCGCAAGCAGGCCGAAGCGATCAAGCTGCGCGGCCCCGACGGTTCGCTGTCACCGACCTTCGCGGCCGACGATCATAGCGAGGAAGTGACGACCGTCACGTTCAACCCGCCGCTGCCCGCGCAAGCCGCCCTGACCGTCGAGCTGCCGTCGGGCCTGCAGGACGTGACCGACCGGCCGCTGTCCAACGCCGACCTGTTCCCGCTCGCGACGCGCACCGCGCCGATGCCGCCGCTCGCGAAATTCTCGTCGGGCACCTTCGG
Organism: Burkholderia sp. IO2; assembly: GCF_029522185.1. Lineage (NCBI taxonomy): Bacteria > Pseudomonadati > Pseudomonadota > Betaproteobacteria > Burkholderiales > Burkholderiaceae > Burkholderia > Burkholderia sp. IO2. The sequence continues at coordinate 10,344 of NZ_JAKWFH010000055.1, forward strand.
GATCGTCGAGCGCTTCGCCGAACCCGGTACGCCGGCGCTGGTGCCCGTCACGCTGCGCAACGTCGAGGCCGACCTGCATATCGCCGGCCTCAATGCGGGCGGCGCGCAATTCGCGAACCTGAAGGTCGAGAACGACACCGCGATCCGTCAATGGATGCGCACCGTCGATCGGTTCGACAACTGGTCGATGACGGCCGGCTCGATCGACGACCAGATTCCCGGCCTGCTGCAACGCAAGGGCCAGCACCCCGTGTACGTGCCGCTCGAAGCCGGCGAAAAGCAGCCGGCGCCGAAGAACCGCCGCATCGACGTGCGCTCGCTGTCGCTGCTGACGGGCGAGCCCGGCGCGCAGGTGCTGACGCTGCCGAAGGCCGACCCGAAGACGCTGCGCCCGTTCGAAGTGGTCGGCGTGCCGATCGACAAGCCCGGCTTCTACGTGCTCGAACTCGCGTCGCCCGCGCTCGGCCGCTCCCTGCTCGCGAAGCCGTCGAGCATGTACGTGCGCACCACCGTGCTCGTCACGAACCTCGGCGTGCACCTGAAGCAGGGCCGCGAGAACAATCTCGTGTGGGTCACGACGCTCGACAAGGGCAAGCCGGTGCCGAACGCGCAGATCCGCGTGTCGGACTGCAACGGCGACGAAATCGCGGCCGGCAAGACCGACGCGCAAGGCCTGCTGAAGATCGACGGGCCGTTCGAGCCGAAGCGCGCGTGCAGCTCGTCGGAGCAGCGCTTCGACGACTACTTCGTGTCGGCGCGCGTCGACGACCCGAAGACGGGCCCCGACATGGCGTTCGTCAGCTCGGGCTGGAACCGCGGGATCGAATCGTGGCGCTTCAACGTGCCGACCGACACCGACAGCGCGCCGACCGTGCGCGCGCATACGGTGTTCGACCGCACGTTGCTGCGCGCCGGCGAAACCGTGTCGATGAAGCATTTCATCCGCACCGAGACGCTGCAGAGTCTCGCGTTCCCGTCGCAATACCCGACGCGCGTCGCGATCCGCCATCTCGGCACGGGCCAGACCTACAAGCTGCCGCTCACGTGGGCGGCCGACCACAGCGCGGACTCGCAGTTCACGCTGCCGGCCGCCGCGAAGCTCGGCGAATACAGCGTCGAACTCGAAGGCGGCCCGGAAGATGCGCCGAGCGCCACCTACTACAGCGGCAGCTTCCGGGTCGAGGCGTTCCGCCTGCCGGTGCTGAAAGGCTCGATCGGCGCGCGCGACGCGCAGAAGAGCCCGCTCGTCGCCGCGAAGGAAGCGCCGCTCGCGGTGCAGATCGACTACGTGTCGGGCGGCGGCGCATCGAACCTGCCGGTACAGGTGTCGGCGCTGATGAAGTGGGCGTCGCCGCCGTTCGCCGATCGTTTCGAGGATTTCAGCTTCACGCCGTATCGCCCCGACACGAGCGACGGCAACGCCGACGACGATGCGCAGGACGGTGACAACGCGTCGTCGTCGAACCACGACCCCGACGCGACGAAGCTGATCGCCGACAAGCTGCCGCTGACGCTCGACCGCAACGGCGCGGGCACGGTCACGCTCAAGGGCCTGCCGGACGTCGACGCACCGAAGCGCATCGCGCTGGAGGCGACGTTCGCGGACCCGAACGGCGAAGTGCAGACGATCCGCGGCGACACGATCCTGTGGCCGGCCGCGGTGGTGGCCGGCATCAAGGCCGGCCGCTGGGTGTCGGTCGGCCAGCGCGTGCCGGTGCAGGCCCTGGCGGTCGACCTGCAGGGCAAGCCGCGCGCGTCGGTGCCGATCGAGATCAAGGGCGTCGCGCGCATCACGACGTCGTCGCGCAAGCGGATGGTCGGCGGCTTCTATGCGTACGACAACAAGAGCGATACGCGCGACCTCGGCGTGCTGTGCTCGGGCAAGACCGACGACAAGGGCCGCATGGCCTGCGACGCGACGCTCGAACAGGCCGGCAACGTGCAGCTGATCGCGGTCGCGAAGGACGGCGACGGCCGCACGTCGAATGCATCGACGTCGGTGTGGGTCACGCGCGAGGACGAACTCTGGTTCGGCGGCGACAACACCGACCGGATCGACGTGATCCCCGAGAAAACGTCGTACGAACCGGGCGAAACGGCCCGCTTCCAGGTGCGCATGCCGTTCCGCTACGCGACCGCGCTCGTCGCGGTCGAGCGCGGCGGCGTGATGGAAACGCACATCGTCGAGCTGAACGGCAAGAACCCGACCGTCGACCTGAAGGTCGGCGACTCGTGGGGGCCGAACGTCTACGTGTCGGTGCTCGCGCTGCGCGGCCGGATTCGCGAGGTGCCGTGGTACTCGTTCTTCACCTGGGGCTGGAAGGCGCCGGTCGAATGGGCGCGCGCGTTCTGGCGCGAAGGCCGCCACTATGAAGCGCCGACCGCGTTCGTCGACCTGTCGAAGCCCGCGTTCCGCTATGGGCTCGGCGAGATCAAGGTCGGCACGGGCGTTCACCGCCTCGGCGTGACCGTGACGACCGACGCGACGCGCTACACGGTGCGCGGCAAGGCGCAGGCGCACGTGAAGGTCACGCTGCCGAACGGCCAGCCGGCACCGGCCGACACGCAGATTGCCATTGCGGCCGTCGACGAGGCGTTGCTCGAACTGATGCCGAACAACAGCTGGGACCTGCTCGACGCGATGCTGCGCCGGCGCGCGTACGGTGTCGAGACGGCCACCGCGCAGATGGAAATCGTCGGCCGCCGCCACTTCGGCCGCAAGGCCGTGCCGGCCGGCGGCGGGGGCGGCAGCGCGCCGACCCGCGAGCTGTTCGACACGCTGCTGCTGTGGAACCCGCGCGTGACGCTCGACGCCAACGGCAGCGCGACCGTCGAGGTGCCGCTGAACGACGCGCTCACGCGCTTCCGGATCGTCGCGATCGCGGCGGTCGGCCCCGACCGTTTCGGCACGGGCAGCACGTCGATCCGCAGCACGCAGGATCTGCAACTGATCTCCGGCCTGCCGCCGCTCGTGCGCGAAGGCGACGCGTTCCGTGCGCAGGTCACGCTGCGCAACACGACCGACCGCGCGATGCAGGTCGTCGTGACGCCGCACGTGACGGGCCTCGACGTCGCACCGCAAACCGTGTCGCTGGCGGCGAATGCGGCCACCGAAGTCGCGTGGACGATCACCGTGCCCGAACAAGCGCTCGATGCGGCCGGTGCGCTGAACTGGCGCATCGAGGCGGCCGAGCAAGGCGGCAAGCGCGCGTCCGACGCGCTGGCGGTCGCGCAGAAGGTCGTGCCCGCGCTGCCGGTCACGGTGCAGCAGGCGACGCTCGCGCAGGTCGACGGCACGCTGACGGTGCCCGTGGCGGCCCCGGCCGGCGCGGTGAGCAATGCCCAGGGCATCCCGCGCGGCGGCATCGCCGTGTCGCTGCAATCGAAGCTCGCCGACGGCCTGCCCGGCGTGCGCCGCTGGTTCGAGCGCTATCCGTACCGCTGCCTCGAACAGCAGACGTCGCGTGCGATCGGGCTGCGCGACCCCGCGCAATGGCAGGCGCTGATCGCGCGCATGCCCGTCTATCTCGACAGCGACGGGCTGGCGAGCTACTTCCCGCCGTCGTCCGACGATTCGCACCATGGCAGCCCGACGCTGTCGTCGTACCTGCTCGTGGTGTCCGACGAAGCCAGCCGTCTCGATCCGCGCTTCGCGCTGCCGGAAGACCTGCGCACGCAGCTCGAAGCCGGGCTCGCGCGCTTCGTCGACGGTCGCCTCGAGCGCAACGCGTGGGCGCCGCGCCAGGATCGCGACCTGCGCAAGCTCGCCGCGATCGAGGCGCTGTCGCGCTATGGCGCCGCGCAGGGCCGCATGCTGGGTTCGATCGAGATCGCGCCGAACCAGTGGCCGACGTCGGCGGTGATCGACTATCACGCGATCCTGACGCGCGTGAAGGACATCCCGCAACGCGACGAGAAACGCGCGCAGGTCGACCAGATCCTGCGGGCGCGCCTGACGTACCAGGGCACGCAGCTCGTGTTCTCGACCGCGCGCGACGACGACCTGTGGTGGCTGATGACCAGCAACGAGACCAATGCCGCCCGTCTCGCGCTGGAATTCGCGGGCGACCCGGCATGGAAGGATGAAATGCCGCGCGTGACCGCCGGCCTGCTCGCGCTGCAACGCCAGGGCGCCTGGCAGACGACCACGTCGAACGCGCTCGGCCTGCTCGCGGTCGAGCGCTTCTCGCGCACCTACGAGAGCACGCCGGTCGCCGGCACGACGAAGATCGCGCTCGGCGGCAACGAACGCGCGATCTCGTGGTCGCAGGCAGGCTCGGCCGCGCCCGCCGATACGCCCGCGTCGGGGGCACCGTCGGCGTCGGCCACGCCCGCGACCCGCGCGGCCGCCGCGCGCAGCGTGCTGATGCCGTGGCCGCGTGCGTCACAGGGGCCGGCGACGCTGTCGGTCACGCAGGACGGCACCGGTCGCCCGTGGGCGACCGTCGAAAGCCTCGCCGCCGTGCCGCTGCGCGCGCCGTTCGCGGCCGGCTACCGGATCACGAAGACCGTCACGCCCGTATCGCCGGCCGTCAAGGGCGTGCTGACGCGCGGCGACGTCGTGCGCGTGCATCTCGACATCGATGCGCAGAGCGACATGACGTGGGTCGTCGTCAACGATCCGATTCCGTCCGGCGCGACGATCCTCGGGTCGGGCCTCGGCCGCGATTCCGAAGCCGCGACGCAGGGCGAGAAAACGCCGGACGGTGCATGGCCGGCGTTCATCGAGCGCGACTTCGACGGCTATCGTGCGTACTACGACTATTTGCCGAAGGGCAAATTCTCGGTCGAGTACACGGTGCGGCTGAACAACGTCGGCACGTTCGGCCTGCCGCCGACGCGCGTCGAGGCGCTGTATGCACCGTCCGTGTACGGCCTGTGGCCGAACCCGCCGCTGACCGTGAAGCCGGCCGACGCGGGCAAGTAACGAGCAAGTGATGATCGATCTGGCTTTGCCGCGGCCGGCGCGTTTCGCCGGCCGCGTATTCGTCGCCGTCGTACTGGCCGCGCCGCTCGTCGCGCATGCGCTGCCCGGCTACGACGACGTGCGCCGCAACTGGCGCAGTTCCGACTGGGTGCTGCTCGCGCGCGACGGCACGCCGCTGCAGCGCACGCGCATCGACCTCACCGAACGGCGCGGCGACTGGGTGTCGCTCGCCGACGTATCGCCCGCGTTCCGCGAGGCGATCGTCGTGTCCGAGGACAAGCGCTTCTACGAACACAGCGGCGTCGACTGGCGCGGCATCGCCGGCGCCGCGTGGGGCAACCTGTGGAACGAGCGCACGCGCGGCGCGTCGACCGTCACGATGCAGCTAGCGGGCTTGCTCAGCGATTTGCCGCGCCGCTCGGGTCAGCGCTCGCTGCCGCAGAAAGCCACGCAGGCCGTGAACGCGCTGTGGCTCGAACGCAGCTGGCGCAAGGACCAGATCCTCGAGGCCTACCTGAACCTGGTGCCGTTCCGCGGCGAGACGATCGGGCTCGGCGCGCTGTCGCAGGTGCTGTTCGGCAAGGCGCCGTCGGGCCTCGACGCGCGCGAGGCCGCGATCGCGGCCGCCCTCGTGCGGGCGCCAAACGCGGCACCCGCGAAGATCGCCGAGCGCGCGTGCCGGATCCTGCGCGACATGCATGCCGGGCAGGCATGCGCGTCGCTCGACGGCTACGTGCAGCTCGTCGTCGCACGCCCAGCCAATACCGTCCGCGACGACGGCGCCGCCCTCGCCCCGCACTTCGCGCGGCGCATCGCGGCCGAGGTCAAGCCGGCGGCCGGCGCGCAGATCCGCACGACGCTCGATGCACCGCTGCAGCGCTTCGCGCGCGACACGCTGACGCGCGCGCTGACCGAGCTCGACGCGCCCGCGCACCGGCGCAACGTGCAGGACGGCGCGGTGGTCGTGATCGACAACGCGACCGGCGAGATCCGCGCGTGGGTCGGTTCGTCGGGGACGCTGTCGAGCGCGCGCGACGTCGACGCCGTGCTCGCGCCGCGTCAGGCCGGCTCGACGCTCAAGCCGTTCCTCTATGCACAGGCGCTCGACGAGAAGCGGCTGACGGCCGCGTCGCTGCTCGACGATGCGCCGATCAACCTCGCCGCCGGCGGCGGCCTGTACATTCCGCAGAACTACGACAAGGATTTCAAGGGCTGGGTGAGCGTGCGCAGCGCGCTCGGTGGTTCGCTGAACGTGCCGGCCGTGCGCGCGCTCGTGCTCGTCACGCCGCACCGCTTCGCGCGCACGCTGACCGCACTCGGCCTGCCGCTCGCGCAGGAAGGCGATTACTACGGCTTCAGCCTCGCGCTCGGCAGTGCCGACGTCACGCTGCTGTCGCTGACCAACGCATACCGCGCGCTCGCGAACGGCGGCGTCGCGCGCAAGGTCGTCGACCTGCCGGCCGGGGCGCCGACGGCGGCAGCCGGCGCAGCGGCGCCCGCGCGGCCGGACGCCGGCACGCGCGTGTTCAGCGAGGCGGCCAGTTTCGTCGTGACCGACATCCTGTCCGACAACAATGCGCGCGTGCGCACGTTCGGCTTCGACAACCCGCTCGCGACGCGCTTCTTTTCCGCGGTCAAGACCGGCACGAGCAAGGACATGCGCGACAACTGGACCGTCGGTTTCACGTCGCGCTATACGGTCGGCGTATGGGTCGGCAATGCGGACGGCTCGCCGATGTGGGACGTGTCGGGCGTCACGGGCGCGTCGCCCGTGTGGTCGGCCGTCGTCGGCTATCTGCACCGCGACCTGCCGAGCCGTGCGCCGCGTGCGCCGGCCGGCGTCGAGACGCGCCGCATCGCGTTCGAGCGCGACATCGAGCCGGCCCGCAACGAGTGGTTCATCGCGGGCACGGCGGTCGACACGATCCGGCTCGCGGCGCCGGTCACGCCGGGCAAGGACGGCGCGCGCGCGCCGTTGACGATCGGCGCGCCGACCGACGGCACGATCTTCGCGATCGACCCGGACATTCCGCCAAAGAACCAGCGGATCTGGTTCGAGCGCTCGTCCGGGCGCGCGGCGAAGTTCGCGTGGCGGCTCGACGACAAGGTGATCGGGCATGCTGATCGCGTCGCGTGGCTGCCATGGCCGGGCCGGCACCGGCTCGAACTCGTCGATGCGCGCGGCAACGTCGCGGATGCGATCGGCTTCGAGGTGCGCGGCGCGTTCGCGAAGCCGGCCGCGCGCAAACCCTGAGGCGGCGAGCCGGCCTTACTGGCCGGCCGTATTCGCCTTCGGCGGCTGGGCGGAGAAGTCGAGTGCAGTCGCCCGATTCTTCAACCGGACCGGCCAAGCCGCAAATCATTGTGGACGCGATGAATTAGTTCGACAATATCGCGCACGCGGTGCATTCGGGCACCGACGACGAACCGACGCAGGCCGATTCCGGACCGACAACGATGACACCCGAAACCGAGGGCAAACTGCTCCGGCATGGCGTACAGATCATCCCGCTCTGCTTGGGCCTGTATGCCGCCGACAGCCTGTGGGACGCGTATCGCAACGGCGGCATCCTGGAATGCCACCAGGCTCGCATGCACCCGATGACCTGCTGGTGGATCACGCCGGACATGGGCGAACACTTCCAGCGATTGCTCGCCAGCCACTGGCACGTGCTCGGGCTCAGCGTTCTGCTGAGCCTGTTGCTCGCTTACGTCATGGCGCCGGCCCGCCACCGGCGCCAATGACGCCCCGGCCCGGCCATACCGCGTGCAAGCCGCCAGCGGCAGACCGAACGGGCCAGCAACACCGCGGTTCAGCACCTAGAATGACAGCAGCGCCGCATTCCCGACGCGCACCGGTTGCCTCATTCTCTCGATGGCCTGCGACCATGAACATCCGCCACGAACGCTTCACCCGACCCGCGCTGGGCGTCTTGTGCGTTGCAGCGCTCGCCGCCCTCCAGGCCTGCAACGGCGATGCCTGCTTCGGTGTCGACGTATGCTTCAACGACAACACGCAGACCGTCGCGCTATCGGGCACAGCCGCGACGGGCGACGCGCTCGCGAGCGCGCAGGTCACGGTCAATTGCGCGGTCGGCTCGGCAACGACGCTGACGGACGGCGGCGGCAACTACCGTGTGACGCTCGACGCCGCGCTGCCATGCGTCATCACCGTGGCGTCGGGCGGCGCGAGCCTGCATTCGCTCGCCTATGCGGGCGGCACCTTCAACACGACGCCCGAGACCGAGCTGATGCTCGTCTATCTCGCGGCGCAACTCGGGACGAACACGGCCGGGCTGATCGGCAATTTCCAGGGCAGCCTGCGCTACCAGCGGGCCATGAACAGCCCGGACACCGTGCAGGCCGCGCAATCGGCCGTCGTGACGAACCTGCAGCAGCGCTATGCGGTCTCGCTGGCCGCGCCGGCGTTCCTGACCACCCCGTTCGTGGTCGGGCAACCGGGCGTCGACGGCGATCTCGTTGCGCTGGCGAAGGCTGGCGCGATCGATCCGAACGGACTGCCGGATCCGGTTGCCGTGTCGCTGTTGCAGCAGGCCGGGGCCGCACACCCGCTGCAAGGAATGTGAGCGGGACGGGAATCGACCGTCAGGTGCCCGCTTCGCGCGCGTCGTCGGCCAGCAACGCCCAACGCTCGTGGTCGCGCCATTCGCCGCCGATGCGCAGATAGCGCGGCGAACATCCCGCTTGCCTGAACCCGAGCCGTCCAACCAACGCGATCGACGCACGGTTGCCGGATGGTTCGCGACGATCACGTCAGCGGCGTCGGACCGGGCGACGCGATTCAGCAGGATCCGGCTCGTGGGTCGCGGTCACCACATGGCGCTTACGCCGCCTCCCCGCTCCCGCACACCACCGGCGCCGCCTGCTGCTGCGACAGATACCGCAGCAGCTTCGTCACCATCCACACGACGATGAACGACAACGCGACGAAAAACACCGCCAGCGGCGTCAGCACGTGAATCGACACGAAACCGGCCAGCCCCATCATCGCGGACGACACGAGCAGCAGCGCACAGCCGAGAATCGCGCTCGTCAGGCCGGCGATATGCGGAAACAGCGAATTGCCCTTGGCCATCAGCGTCGGATACATCGCACCGGCGCAGAAACCCATCACGAGCACCGGCGTCGCGAGCGTCCACACGCGCAGGCCGACGGTCAGCGCCAGCACCAGCATCGCGACCGACGCGCCCGCCATCACGCGCGCGCCGATCCGCAGCCGTTGCTCGGCGCTCGGCAGCCCGCGCCCGTGAATCCGGTTCGACAAACCACCGAGGAAATACATGAGGCCGATGCCGAGCGCGAGATAACCGAAGAAGGTCGGCGGCTTGTGCAGCGTGGTCTGGACCATGAACGGCCCGACGATGTTGAACACCAGCAGGATGCTGTAGCACAGCCCCTGGGCGAGGAAGCAGCTCTGGAACACCGGGCTGGCCAGCACCTTGCCCGCGTTCGCCATCAGCGTGCGCGGCTCGAGATGCACCGGCTTCGGCAAGGTCTCGCGGTAGCGCCACAGCAGCGCCCACATCGCCAGCGAGTAGACCAGCAGGAACACGAGGCACGCACGCCAGCCGAACCATTCCTGCAGGTGCGCGCCGATCACCGGCGCGATGATCGGCGCCAGCCCCCATGCGATCGACATGTACGTGAACGCGTGCATCAGCGCCTGGCCGGAAAACGAATCGGTGATGATCGCCTTCGCCAGCAGGTTGGTCGTCGCGATCCCGAAGCCCTGCAGGCAGCGTGCGAGCACGAACGTCTCCAGGTTCGGCGCGCCGAGGGACAGCAGGCAGCCGATCGTGTAGATCACGAGCCCGAACGCGAGCACGCGCTTGCGGCCGTAGGCGTCGGCGATCGGCCCGAAGATCAGCTGGCCGAGCGCGTAGGCCGCCATGTAACCGGACACGCTCGACTGGATCGCCTGCGGCGTGGTCGCGAACGAACGTGCCATGTCGGGCAGCGCGGGCACGTAGATGTCGATCGCGAGTTGGCCGGCGGACGCGAACAGGCAGATCAGGAACAGCAGGAAGCGCGGCGAATTCGACTCGCGCGCGGGAGTGAGCGTGGCGTTCATGACGACTGGGAAGGAGGTCGGACAGCAGTGCCGCACCGTCAATGTTCGAATCTCGAACATGCGTGCGGTCGTGGCGAATTCCGTATTGTGCCTGTTGTTGCATCCGGCGACAGGATTTCCCTGGCGCGGGCGAGGTTGAATGGCCGGTCCCGACATGCGCCGATCGGGCCGCCGGCGGCGGTTTTAATGTTGATTTAAGCCGGCGGCGGCATTGTCTCGGGTGGCTCACTCCGTGAGCCGCACGTCATTGTTGATTCGATCAGTCTCGTTTGATGGAGATACGAAGATGCGATTCCGTTCGTATATGGCGGCGGGCGCGCTGGCGCTGGTGCCCGTGTTCGCGCTGGCCGGGCAGCCCGGCGCGGCGGCCGCCGCCCAACCGATGTTCGTCAATGTCAACGGGCAGGCCGTGCCCGTGAAAGCCGAGACGCGTGTCGTCCAGACGGCCGTCGGCCCGATGAAGGTCAGCACGTGGAGCTGGCACAGCCCGCAAGGCGGTGCGAGCTTCGAGATGCAGACGTCGTCGTCGGGCGGCATGCCGCCCGCGGCAGCGTTGCGGCAAATGCAGGCCGTGCAGTACCGGATGCAGGCGGCGCAGGCGCAGATGGTCGCGATGCAGCAGCAGATGATGGCGCTCCAGCACATCGCGCTCGCCAACGCGTTCGCGATGCCGATGCCGCAGCCCGTCGGGTTCGCGATGGCGCCGTGGGCCATGCCCGAACCGGTCGTCGTGATCGTGCCGGTGCAACCTTCGGCGCGTTCGATGGCGCCCGCTCCCGCCCCGGCGACGCCGGCACGGCCGGCCGCACGCGGGCCTGAAATCAAGGCCTGACGCGCGCGTCCGGCGCACGAGCGACCGGGCCGCAAAGCGAAACCGCCGGCACGTGCCGGCGGTTTTTCATGGGTGGCGCGACATCGCCACGACGCGGTGCTCAGTACTGCGCCTGATCCGTCGGATTCTTGAACAGCTGCTTCATCTCCGCCGACAGCGGATAGTTCAGGCTCACGCCCTTCGGCGGAATCGGCTGCGTGAACCACTGGTCGTACAGCTTCTCGGCCGCGCCCGAGGTCTGCATCTTCGCGATCACGCCGTCGACGACGCGCTTGAACGGCGGATCGTCCCTGCGCATCATGCACGCGTAGTTTTCGTGAACGAGCGGCGTACCGGTGACCGTGTACGCGCCCGGGTTGCGATCCTTCGCGATCTCGCCGTACAGCAGCGGCTCGTCCATCACGAACGCCACCGCGCGCCCGGTCGTGACGTTCATGAACGCTTCGGCATGATCCTTCGCGCTGATGATCGTCATGTTCATCGCCTTATCTTCGTTGAGCTTGCGCAGCAGGCGCTCGTCCGACGTACCGGCCGTCGTCGCGACCGTCTTGCCGGCCAGGTCCGCGAAGTCCTTCACGCCCGAATCCTTGCGCGTGCTGAAGCGGATGCCGTACAGAAAGATGCTGTTCGAGAACGCGGCCTGCTTTTGCCGTTCGAGCGTATTCGTCGTCGAGCCGCATTCGAAGTCGATCGTCCCGTTCTGCAGCAGCGGAATCCGGTTCTGCGACGTGATCGGGATTTCCTTCACCGCGAGGTTCGGCAGGTTCAACTCCGTCTTCAACTGGTCGATGATGCGCGACGCGATGTCCCGCGAATAGCCGATGTTCTTCTGCTGGTTGTCCGAATACGAAAACGGCACCGACGACTCGCGAATGCCCAGCGACACGACGCCCGTGTCCTTGATCTTCTTCAGCGTACCGGTAAGAGCCTGCGCGTGCGCGGTGCCGGCCAGCGCACAGGCCAGCGCGACGGCAAGCCAACGGAAACGACGATCCATGCTTGTCTCCTGACGAAACGTTGATCGAGTCGCGATCGTACGCCCGACAATATTCGCGTCATATCAGGGGAAGCGTAAACCACCTTCCGCCACGGCCGGATCCTGAAAGACGTTTTCCGTGCCGCGCAAACCCGCTCGCCCGCGCCTCCTGCCCGACCGGTCCGCGCACCGGCTCTGTGCCGGTCGTTCCAAACGCGCGTTCATGCTGCGACGCATCAACGTAATCGTTTGCGGCACCGCCTGTTTTTCTCGCGAAACGCACTCAAGAAGCCGCCGCGCACGCCGTTACCCAGTGCATGGCGCGTCGCAGCAACCTGCTGCAACCGTCAGACAAAAACGACAAGGTCCGGCTCGCCCGGACCAGCGCCACCGCCGGCACGACGGTTATCTACGAGGATCGACTTTCAACATGAGAGCCAAACGTTTCAATTTCGCGCTGGCGCGCCTCGCACATGCGCGCATGCTCGCCGGCATGCTGTCCGCCGCCGCCCTGCTGCCCCTCGCCGGTTGCGGCGGAGGCGGCGGCGACGGCAGCAACCCGTCTTCGTCCAACGCGTCACCCGCACCGGCGCCCGCGCCCGCGCCGGCGCCCACGCCCGCGCCGACCACCCCGCCCGCGTCGTCCGGCACCAATGCGTGCACGTCGCAGCAGGCCGCCGTGCAGATGGCCGCGCAGACCGCACCGGTCGAGCCGCCGATCGATCACCTCATCGTCAAGCTGAAGACGCTGACGGCCCCCCGAGCGATGGCGGCCGTCGACAACGGTGCGCGACTCGACGCGGTGATCCAGCGCGCGATGACGCGCTGGACGGCGCCGGTGACCGGCAGCGCCCGTGCGTACGCGAGCACGGTCGCGCAAACGCCGGTGAACGTGCAGGTCGAGCGCACCATCTCGAACGGCGCGGCCGTGCTGTCGCTCGGCCAGCGCATGGCCGCCACCGATGCCGCCGCGCTCGCGCAGGCGTTCGCGGCCGACAGCGATGTCGACTACGCGGAACCCGATCACCCGATGCAGATCCGCGACACGCCGAGCGACCCGCTCTACAACCAGCAGTGGTATCTGTCCGACCCGACCGCCGGCATCGACCTGCCGCCCGCGTGGAACGTGACCAAGGGTTCACCGACCGTCGTCACGGCCGTGCTCGACACCGGCTATCGGCCGCACGGCGACCTCGTCGGCAACCTGCTGTCCGGCTACAGCTTCATCAGCAACGTCAACACCAGCAACAACGGCTTGACGCGCAGCCCGGACGCGACCGATCCGGGCGACTGGGTCACGCAGCAGGAACTCGACAACGCCAACGGCCCGTTCTATCACTGCGCGAGCCAGCCGAGCGACAGCAGCTGGCACGGCACGCGCGTGATGGGCGTGATCGGCGCGACCGCCAACAACGGCACCGGTATCGCCGGCGTATCGTGGCTCGGCCAGATCCTGCCGGTGCGCGTACTCGGCAAGTGCGGCGGCGTGACGAGCGACATCGCCGACGGCATGCGCTGGGCAGCCGGCATTCCGGTGACCGGTGTACCGACGAACCCGCGGCCGGCGAAGATCATCAACCTGAGCCTCGGTGGAGTCGGCGCGTGCAGCACGACGTTCCAGCAGGCGATCGACGACGTGACCGCGAAAGGCGTGACCGTGGTCGTCGCGGCCGGCAACGACGGCCTGTCGACCGGGCTCGACCAGCCCGCCAACTGCCGCGGCGTGATCACCGTCGGCGCGACCGATGCGACGGGCCGCCGCGCATCGTTCAGCAACTTCGGCGCCGATGTCGCGCTGAGCGCACCGGGCGTCAACATCCTGTCGACGTCGAACACCGGCACGACGACGCCGGGCTCGGACACCTATGGCCTCGCGAACGGCACCAGCCTCGCGACGCCGCAGGTGACGGGGGTCGCCGCGCTGATGCTGTCGGTGAACGGCAACCTCACGCCCGCGCAGATCCTGCAGAAGCTGCAAGGCGGCACGCGCGCGGCGAAGCTCGCGGCCGGCACGTCGTGCACCGCGCTGCCGGCCGGCTCGGGCATCCTCGATGCGGGCGCCGCCGTCGCGACCGCGAACCAGTAACCGGCACCGCGTTCGACGCAGCCGCGCGCATGCCGACAAGGTGTGCGCGCGGCTGTTTCGTTGCGGGCTGTCCGGCGCGCCCGCGAACGCACACCGGCGCGATCAAGCATCTCGAAATAACGCCTGACAAAAGGGTTGACGCTTCGCACAGCGAGCCATTACCATCGCCCCCGTCTAGTTACATGGAGTGTTCTGTGAACACCGATGCGAGTTGTAGTTGGTTCCTGGCCAACTTGACTGCTGCCTGAGGAAAACGCGCAGAGCCTCGTCTTCTGCCGCATCCCGGGAAGCAGGATGCGGCGCCCTTCCGGCCTGACCACGGGCCAGATCTCCCGCCGAATTTTTCGATGTTGTCGAATGCACGCGACGCGCCGTCGCGCGCGTGCGTTCGTGTTGCGCGCGGCGCCAGCCGCGTGCGCTCTCCGTTCGCGTGCCGTCCGGCCGCGCGCCTCGTTGCGCGCGCCGCTGCCGATCGCCCGTGCCGACTATCCGCAACCGACAGGAGTGCAGATGAACTCAGACGACAGTAGTCGATTACCGCTCGCCGGTGCGACGCTGCGCATCGACACGCCGTCCGCATCATGCGCGCCGGCGAGCGTTCCCGCCTTTACCGACCCACAGCCGATCGCGCCTGACGCGACGCGGCGGGGAGCGCTCGTGAGTCGATAGCGTCACGGTCGCTCCCCGCCCGCCGCCTCGTGCGCAAGGAGCGACTCATGACGACACGACACAACACCTCGCACAAGAAACAGCGCGGCTTCATCAAGGCCGGCGCCGGCCAGCAGAACGAACCGCGCACCATGCGCGCCGCGCAGGAAGCGGCCCGCCCGCTCGAAGACACGCTGAAGTCGCTGCACACCAGCACGCGCGGCCTCACCTACGACCAGGCCGCCGATCGCCTGCAGCAGCATGGCCCGAACGAAATCGCGCACGACAAGCCGCCGCACTGGACCCGGCAGTTGCTGCTCTCGTTCCACAACCCGTTCGTCTACGTGCTGCTGGTGCTGGCCGCCATCAGCTTCTTCACCGACGTCTACTTCGCGGCGCCCGACGAGCGCGACTACGTCGGCATGACGATCCTGCTGACGATGGTCACGATCAGCGCGCTGCTGCGCTTCGTGCAGGAATTCCGTTCGCTGCGCGCGGCCGAGAAGCTCAAGGCGATGGTCCGCACGACCGCGACCGTGCAGCGCGCGGTGACCGACACGGCCGAGCCGTCGCGCCGCGAAGTGCCGATGCGCGACGTCGTCGTCGGCGACATCGTGCATCTTTCCGCCGGCGACATGATCCCCGCCGACGTGCGGCTGCTCGCGTCGCGCGACCTGTTCATCAGCCAGGCGGTGCTGACCGGCGAGGCGCTGCCCGTCGAGAAGTACGACACGCTCGGCGCGGTGGCCGGCAAATCCGCGGGCACGCACGCGGCGGACGCGGCCAACGACGCGCCGGCGTCGCTGCTCGATCTCGAGAACGTCTGCTTCATGGGCACCAACGTCGTCAGCGGCACGGCGACGGCCGTCGTCGTCGCGACCGGCGAAGAGACCTACTTCGGCTCGCTCGCGCGCAACGTCGTGAGCCACAAGCGCATCGAGACGAGCTTCGACCGCGGCGTCGCGAGCGTCAGCTGGCTGCTGATCAAGTTCATGTTCGTGATGGTGCCGATCGTGTTCATGATCAACGGCCTGACCAAGGGCGACTGGCTCAGCGCCCTCACGTTCGCGCTCGCGGTGGCCGTGGGCCTCACGCCCGAGATGCTGCCGATGATCGTCAGCGCGAACCTCGCGCGCGGCGCGGTCGCGATGGCGCGCCGCAAGGTCGTCGTCAAGCGCCTGAACTCGGTGCAGAACTTCGGTGCGATGGACGTGCTGTGCACCGACAAGACCGGCACGCTCACGCAGGACAAGATCATCCTCGAACATCACCTCGACCTGTCCGGCCACAAGAACGAGGACATCCTGCGACTCGGCTGGCTGAACAGCTTCCACCAGAGCGGCCAGAAGAACCTGATCGACATCGCGGTCGTCGCGCGCGCCGACAAGATCGGCGAACGCGTGAAGCCGCAGGGTTACAAGAAGATCGACGAACTGCCGTTCGACTTCGTGCGGCGCCGCCTGTCGGTCGTCGTCGAGGATACGCGCGGCACGCATCTGCTGATCTGCAAGGGCGCGGTCGAGGAAATGCTCGCGGTGTCGACGCACGTGCAGGATGAAGACGGCGTACGCCCGCTCGACTACGTGGCCCGCAAGCGGCTGCTCGAACAGGCCACCGCGTACAACGAGGACGGCTTTCGCGTGCTCGTGCTCGCCACGCGCACGATCCCGCGCGGCGACGAGCGTGCGCAATACCGCACCGCCGACGAACACGATCTCGTCGTGCGCGGCTTCCTGACCTTCCTCGATCCGCCGAAGGAGTCGGCCGCGCCGGCGCTCGCCGCGCTGCGCGAGAACGGTGTCGCGGTAAAGGTGCTGACGGGCGACAACCCGACCGTCACGATGAAGGTGTGCCGCCAGGTCGGCCTCGAACCCGGCAAACCGATGCTCGGCACGGAAATCGAAGCGCTCGACGACGACACGCTCGCCAAGGTCGTCGAACGCACGACCGTGTTCGCGAAGCTCACGCCGCTGCAGAAGGCGCGCATCGTCAAGGCGCTGCAGGCGAACGGTCACACCGTCGGCTTCCTCGGCGACGGCATCAACGATGCGCCCGCGCTGCGCGACGCCGACGTCGGCATCTCGGTCGACAGCGGCGCCGACATCGCGAAGGAGACCGCCGACATCATCCTGCTCGAAAAGAGCCTGATGGTGCTGGAGGAAGGCGTGATCAAGGGCCGCGAGACGTTCGGCAACATCCTGAAGTACCTGAACATGACGGCCAGCTCCAACTTCGGCAACGTGTTTTCGGTGCTGGTCGCCAGCGCGTTCCTGCCGTGGGAGCCGATGCTCGCGACGCAACTGCTCGTGCTGAACCTGATCTACGACACGTCGCAGATGCTGCTGCCGTGGGACAAGATGGACCCCGAGTTCCTGAAGAAGCCGCGCAAGTGGGAAGCCGGCAACATCAGCCGCTTCATGCTGTGGGTCGGGCCCACGTCGTCGGTATTCGACATCACGACGTACATCCTGATGTGGACGGTGTTCGGTGCGGGCGCGCTGTATCACCTGAACGGCGGCGCGAGCGGCCAGATCGTGATGAACTCGGGCTGGTTCATCGAGAGCCTCGTGTCGCAGACGCTCGTCGTGCACCTGCTGCGCACGCAGAAGATCCCGTTCCTGCAGAGCACGGCGTCGCTGCCGGTGCTGCTGTCGACCTTCACCGCGATCGCGATCGGCTGCTGGCTGCCGTTCTCGCCGTTCGCGGAGGCGATCGGCTTCATGCACCTGCCGGGCACCTACTGGCTGTGGCTCGCCGCGACGATGGTCGGCTACATCGTGCTCGCGCAGATCGTCAAGACGATCTACGTGCGCCGCTACAAGCAGTGGTTCTGATCGCGCTCGGATGACGATGCGCCGGCCCGTGCGCCACCCGCACGGGCCGAACACCCCGATCTGCCGTCGTTCGGCGATGAACGGGCCGCCTCTGCGGCCCGTTTTTTCATTCAGCGGGCATCGTTCGCGCCGAACAGCTGCGCGCACACCGCGCGCCCCTCGCCGGTCAGCGCGGCACTGCCGGTCCCGTCCTCGTTCAGCGTCGTCGCGCTCAGGCCGGCGGCGTCGAGTTGCGTCAACACGCGGCGCAGCGTGCTCATCGGCAATTGCGCGCGCTTCGCGATCTTCGGCAGCGACCATGGCTTGCCGGCCGGACCGCTGGCGGCTTCGTTCAGCGTCGCGAGCGTGGCGACGAGCGCGGGATCGAGCGGGGATTCGTCGGATTCTGAAGTCATCGGTTCGGGTTCGTCGGCCGGCGTCGCGCCGGCATGCAGGAAGAAAGCGATCGCGGACACTATACGCCGCGTCACGCCCCCTTGAGCGCCGCGCGCATGAACGACACGAAACGCGTGGTGACGGGATCGTCGCGATCGGACCGCCACGCGAGCCCCACGCGCCACTTCGCGTCCCGGCCGTCGAGCGGCAGCACCGTCGCGTCGCGCAACAGGTACTGCGCGCTCGACGGGATGAACGCGACACCACCGCCGGCCGCGACCGACGTCAGCACCGATTGCACGTCCTCCGCCTGCTGCATCACCTGCGGCACGAAGCGCCGCGCGACGCACCATCGGTCGATCTGCGCGGCCAGCCCGGGACCACGCGCACGCTGCAGCGCGATGAAGCCGATCTCGTTGAGCACGTCGAGGTCGGCCGGCACGCGCTTGAAGCCGAGATGCGGCGGTACCGCGAGCGCGAGCGCTTCGTCGATCACCTTGAACGACGACAAGCCTTCGTCGGAAGGCAGGCGCAGAAAACCGGCGTCGAGCTTGCCGGTGCGCAGCCGGCGCGTCTGCTCGGACGACGACAGGTCGCTCAGCGTCACCGCGATACCCGGATTGCAACGGCGGAATTCGGCGATCAGTTTCGGCACGAGCGTCAGCACGGACAGGCAGATGCCGAGCCGCAAATGCCCGCGCTGCCCGCTGGTCGCTTCCCGCGCACGCGCCAGGATTTCGTCGGCATCGCGCACGAGCGCCTGCGCGTCGGGCAGGAAGCGTTCGCCGAACGGCGTCAGCTCCGCGCCATGCCGGCCGCGCTCGAACAGCTTGCCGCCGAGGCTCGCCTCGAGCGCGCCGATCTGCTTGCTGAGCGCAGGCTGACTCATGTGCAGCGCATCGGCCGCACGGCTGAAATGGCACAGCTCGGTGACCGTCAGGAATGTGCGCAGCAGTTTCAGTTCCATTCTTTAACGGAATCGTAACGATCGAAATATTCATTTTACCGATCGAATGCAATGGCGTTCAATACGGACATGCCCTTTCCGGAATTCACGTTCATGTCCCTCGATCCAGCGGCCGACTGCGTGGCCGAGCCGTCATGCGATGTCGCGGATGCCAACACCTGCGCAGTGGCCGCCGAGACCCGCGCACCGAAGCGTCGTGCCGAGCGCACGGACGGGCGCAGCCGCCGCTTTCGCTTCGGCGATGCCCTGGAAGACGCGCCGCCACGCGCGGTGACCGGTTCGATCGCGATCAGTTTTGCGGTCGTGTCGCGGCGGAACTGGCCGCGCTGAACCGCATGGCTGCGCGCCTTTCACCCCACACCCACCGCGGCCCGACAGCGCGAAAACGACCGAAATCCTCCCGTATCACGCGTCAATGCGCGTCATCCCATCGTCATCGCCCCGCGATCGACCGTATAATTTCCCGCACCCGCTGACCGCCCACGCATTCCGCGCAGCCGCATCGCGCGTGAAAAGGAGACTTTCGCTTGACCGGCCTCATCGCGCGCCTGCCTCGCGCCCGGACCACCCTGATCCTCGCCCTGTCGTTCCTGCTGCTCGCGTTCGCCGCGAATGCGTCCGCGCAACGCGTACAACCGCATCGCGCCGCCCATGTGCAACCGCATGCCCATACGAAGGCCGTCAAGAAGAAACCCCATCGCAAGAAAAAGGCCGTCAAGCATCGTCGCTCGCGCGTGACGCATCAGGCGGCCAAACGCCACGCGGCGCCCGCGCCGCAGCAGCGGCGCGCGAAACGCACGGCCGCCGTGCGGCCGCGCCCGCCCGCGAAACCGAAGCTGCTCGCCAATTGCGGCTATACGCCGCGCGCGGTCGGTTCGCTGCATTCGCGCGCGGCCTACGTGCTCGACGTCGATTCCGGCACCCCGCTGCTGGCCCGCAACGCGCGTACCGTCCGGCCGATCGCATCGATCTCGAAACTGATGACGGCCGTCGTCGCGCGCGACGCCGATCGTCCGCTGAACGGCGTGCTGCGCGTGACCGCGCGCGATCGCGACACGATCAAGTTCACCGGTTCGCGGCTGCAGGTGGGCTCGGAACTGTCGCGCCGCGAGATGTTCCATATCGCGCTGATGTCGTCGGAGAATCGCGCGGCCGCCGCGTTGAGCCGCGACTATCCGGGCGGGCGCGTCGCGTTCGTCAAGGCGATGAACCGCGAAGCACGTCGGCTCGGCATGCGGCATACGCACTTCCGCGAGCCCACCGGCCTGTCGCCGCACAACGTATCGACCGCGGAAGATCTCGCGCGGCTCGTCGGCGCGGCCGCGCAGGATCCGTTGATCCGCTATTTCTCGACCGATCTGTCGACCACCGTGCGCCCCGGCGACGGCGAACTCGTGTACGTGAATTCCGACCCGCTCGTGCGCTACCGCCGCCTGCCGATCCGGCTGCAGAAAACCGGCTTCATCAACGAATCGGGGCACGGCGTCGTGATGCGCATGCGCGTGAAAGGCCGCCGCGAAACGGTCGTGCTGCTCGGTGCGCCGACGCGCGCCGGCGTATCGAGCGACGCCATCCGGATCCATCGCTGGCTGTCCTGTTCGATCCGGTAAACACACGCAGGCAGCCGGCGCATTCACGCCAGGGGAGCGACGCCATGCAGGACGAATACCGCTTCAACGCATTCGGTCGGCTGCTCGCCGTCGTGCGCATGGACGGCCGCTGGGCCGTGTTCGATCTCGGCGCCGAAGGCAAGCGACGCCCGGCCAATCTGCAGATTCCGTCCGCGCTCGCCGCGGACGAACTCGGCCAGTATCTCGGCGATCTGCTGCACGAAAATGCGACCCCGCGCTACAGCGAAGTCGTACCGGTCGCGCATCGGCGTACGTAATCGCGTGCCGGACGGCGTCGCCAAGCGGCGATCAATTCGACAGTTAAACTTGCAAGTTTAACTGTCTTATTCTATGATTCGCCGCATGAACCCGCCACGCAAACCCGGCATTTCCGCCGACGCCGACGCCGTCGCCGCCGACCTGACCCTCGCGGTCGGCCAGCTCATCCGCCGGCTGCGCTCCGAGATCGATTCCGAAGGGCTGGGCATGTCCCAGACGAGCGCACTCGCACGGCTTCACCGGCACGGGCCGATGACGACTGCCGATCTCGCGCGCGCCGAAGCGATGAAGCCGCAGTCGATGAAGGCGATCCTCGTGAGCCTCGAGGAAGACGCGCTCGTCGAGCGCGAACCGCATCCGACCGACGGCCGTCAGATCCTGTTCAAACTCACCGCCGCCGGCCTCGACGCACGACACAAGCGCAACGCCGCGAAAAACAAGTGGCTCGGCGCCGCGATCGAGAAGCTCGATCCGCACGACATCGACACGCTCGCCGCCGCCATCCCGCTGATCCGCCGCATCGGCGAGCAATGAACCCGGCCGGCGCGCGACGCGGCATGCGCGCGCACGGCTTTCCCCGCCCTGTCCCCGGAGCCCCATCATGAGCGCAACCCGTCTCGACACGAACACGGCGCTGGTCGTCATCGACCTGCAGAAAGGCATCGTCGCCCTCCCCACCGCGCACCCGGTCGCACCGGTGATCGCCCGCACCCGCGAACTGCTCGACGCGTTCCGCAGTCGCGGCCTGCCGGTCGTGCTGGTCAACGTCGCGGGCGGCGCACCGGGCCGCACCGAGCAAGCGCCACGCACGGCGCAGCTTCCGGCCGACTGGACCGAACTCGTGCCCGAGCTGAACCGCCAGCCGACCGACCACGTCGTGACGAAGCAGACCTGGGGCGCTTTCACCGGCACCGGTCTCGACGCGCACCTGAAGGCAGCCGGCGTCACGCAGATCGTGCTGACCGGCGTCGCGACCAGCATCGGCGTCGAATCGACCGCGCGGCAGGCGCACGAACTCGGCTACAACGTGACGCTCGCCGTCGACGCGATGACCGACCTGAACGCGGACGCGCACGTCAACAGCGTCGAGCGGCTGTTCCCGCGTCTCGGCGAAACGGGCACGACGCAGGACATCGTCGCGCTGCTCGACCGGCGCGGCGCGTGAGCGACAAGCGCATCCGGCCGGCGCCGGGCCACGCGGCCGGCCGGCTCGATCCATCGATCTGGAAAGTCGGCGCGGTCGCGACGCTCGGCTCGCTGCTGTCGCAACTCGATGCGACGATCGTCAACGTGTCGCTGTCGAGCCTCGCGACCGACCTGCATGCCAGCCTGTCGACGATCCAGTGGGTGACAAGCGGCTACCTGCTCGCGCTGACGCTGGTGCTGCCGCTGAACGGCTGGCTCGTCGACCGCATCGGTGCGAAGGCGCTGTATCTGTGGTGTTTCTCGGCGTTCACGCTCACGTCGGCGCTGTGCGGGCTCGCGTGGTCCGCGCCGTCGCTGATCGCGTTTCGCGTGTTGCAAGGCGTCAGCGGCGGCCTGCTCGCGCCGATGGCGCAGATGATGATCGCGCGCGTCGCCGGCCAGCAGATGGCGCGCGCAATCGGCTACGCGGCGGTGCCGGTACTGCTCGCGCCGATCCTCGGCCCGGTCGTGGCCGGCGCGATCCTGCAGCACACGTCGTGGCGCTGGCTGTTTCTGGTGAACCTGCCCGTCGGCGCGCTCGCGCTCGCACTGGCCGCGCGGTTCCTGCCCGGCGACCGAGACGATGCGCCGCGGCGCGAACTCGACTGGCTCGGCCTCGCGTTGCTGTCGCCGGCGCTCGTGCTGTTCCTCTACGGCGTCGAGCGGATCGGCTCGACGCTCGGCATCGCGGCGGTCGCAAGCTCGGCGCTGCTGCTCATCGCGTTCCTGCGCTTCGAGCGCCGCCAGCGCGAACGTGCGCTGATCGACCTCGCGCTGTTTCGCTCGCGCGTATTCGGCGCGGCAGCGAGCACGCAATTCCTGTCGAACGGCGCGATGTATGCAGGCCAGATGCTGATTCCCGTGTTCCTGATC
This sequence comes from Burkholderia sp. IO2, assembly GCF_029522185.1. Taxonomy (NCBI): domain Bacteria; kingdom Pseudomonadati; phylum Pseudomonadota; class Betaproteobacteria; order Burkholderiales; family Burkholderiaceae; genus Burkholderia; species Burkholderia sp. IO2. Next base: position 33,028 of record NZ_JAKWFH010000055.1, read on the forward strand.
CAGGCGTGCGCGCGCTCGCCGGGAGAGATGGGCTGGCTGCTCGCGCCGCTCGGGCTCGGCATGCTCGTCACCTATCCGTCGATGGGCGCGCTGACGAACCGGTTCGGCGTGCGTCGGCTGGCCGCCGCCGGGGCATTGCTCGCACTCGTCGCCACGCTGCCGTTCGTCTTCATCGCGCTGACCGGGTACGATCCGCTCGTGCTCGTACCGGCGCTGTTTCTGCGCGGCATGGGCCAGAGCGCGATCGGCGCGCCGTCGATCGCCGCCGCGTATGCGTCGGTCGAGCGCCGCAACCTGCCGATGGCGACCACGTCGCTCAATATCGTGCAGCGGCTCGGCGGCCCGACGTTCACGACGCTGTGCACGCTGTTCCTCGCATGGCGGCTGCAGGCCGAATCGGCGACGGCCGGCGGCACGCAGGCCGTCGCGTATGCGTGGGCGTTCGGCCTGCTGTGCGCGCTGCATGCGGCGAGTTTCGTGACGACGCTGCGGCTGCCGTTGCGATCGGCCGGTGCAGGCGCAGGCGACTGACCTCGATATCCTGCCGGCCGGCGGCGGCCTGCCCGTCTGCCGAATTTCTCGATCAACCTGCATGTGCCGCGCGGCCAGCACACGCCGGCCGTGACGGAACTGGCCCGCTGCCTGCGCAACGGTTTCGCGCGCCTGCGCGCGCTCGCGTAGCGCCGCATCGCGCTACACCGTGCCCGGCTCCTGCGGCGCGGGTGTCGTACCGGCCACCTCCAGCGCCTGATGCAGCGTGGCAAAGATGCACGTCGCGCCGACCACCTCGGTGATCCCGTGACGATCCATGTCCGCGCGCAGATAACGGTTCACGCGCCCGAACAGCACGCCGATCCCGCGCGCATGCAGCGACCTGACGAGATCGGTCAAGGTCCGCGCGGCCGAATAGTCGACGTCGGTGATCGCGCCCGCATCGACGACGAACCAGCGCGGCGGCACCGGCGCCGCCTCGACGAGTTCGGTCACTTCGGCAGCGAACAGGTGATCGTTCGCGAAGAACAGGTCGGCGCCGAACCGGTAGACGATCAATCCGGGCGCCGTCATCGCGCCGCGCCGGGTCGGCACCGGCTGCCACCGGCCGTTGCCGCCGACGGGTTCGAGCACCATCGTATGCGGCTGGTAGCTGTGGCGCACGTGCCGCATCAGCGACAGCGCGACGGCCAGCAGGATGCCCTGCTCGACGCCGACCGTCACGACGGCCGCGGCCGTGATCAGCGCGAGCGTGAATTCGCCGGGGCTTTCCTCGCGGATCGCCGCGAGACTGCGCACGTTGATCAGCCCGAGCGCGATCGTGAACACGATGCCGGCCAGCACCGCATGCGGCAGATACTGCAAATACGGACTGAAGAACAGCAGCACGACGGCGACGACGACGGCGAACGCGAGATGCCCGATCTGGCTGCGCACGCCCGCGCCGTCGGCCATCGCCGTTTGCGTCGGGCTGCCGTTGACGACGAACGCACCGCCGAGCGCCGCCGCCGCGTTCGCGGCCGCGAGCCCGAGGATGTCGGCGTTGGTGTCGACGTCCTCGCCGTACTGCTGCGCGAATACGCGCGCGGCGGCCGCGCTCTGCGCGATGACCATCACGAAGCACGAAGCGGCAACCGGCACGAGATCGAGAAACTGCTGCCACGTGACGGACGGCCAGCGCAGCGGCGGCAGCCCGCCCGCCACGGGCCCCAGCACCGCGATGCCGTGCGCGGCGAAGCCGAACGCAGCGCTCGCGGCGATGCTGCCCACGACCGCGATCATCGGCATCGGCACGCGCGGCAAGAACCGCTTGCACGCGAGAATCGCGACGACGACGAGCGCCGCGAGCGCGAGCGTCGGCCGGTGCGTGTGAGCCAGGTGCGTGACGACGTAGTCGAGTTGCGCGAGGCTGCGCGACGCCGGGTACGGCACGGACAGGCCGAGCATGTCGCCGAGCATCGCGATCGACACCTGCACGCCGACGCCGGCGAGAAAACCGACCAGCACCGTGCGCGACAGGAAATCGGCGAGAAAGCCGAGCTTGAAGATGCGCGCGAGCAGCAGCATCGCGGCGGTCAGCAACGCGACCATGCCAGCCAGCGCCGCATAGTCGGCGCTGCCGGCCGGCGCCATCGACGACAGCCGGCTCGCGAAAATCGTCGCGGTCGCGGAGTCGGCGGCGACCACGAGATGGCGCGACGCGCCGAAGCACGCGAATGCAACGAGCGGCAGGAACACCGTGTAGAGCCCGGTGACGGCCGGCATGCCGGCGATGCGCGCGTAGCCGAGCACCTGCGGGATATCCATCGACGCGAGCGAAATGCCCGCGACGATGTCGCGTATCGCCGCCGCGCGGCGGATCGGAAGGAGGCCTTTCAGCAACCGCACGCGTGACGGACGGCTTTCGTTGGAATCTGGCATGCGTGAAATGCGTGAGGTCGAAATGACGAGGCCGCGAACGGGTGCGCGACGGTGTCGCGTGTCGCTCACCGTCGCCGGACCGGCCGCGCACCAACGCGAACGACGCACCGACGACGCGTGTGACGTCCGCATGATTGCATGGATCGGCTATCGCGCGCATCGAAGCGCAACAGCCGGCCGTCGCGGCTTCCGGACGATCGCGCCCCGTGAACGACACGTCCGGCGCCCTGCTCGCACACCGGCTTGCGGTGACGTCGATTCGCCGCTCGTCTTCACCTTGATAGAGAGGATACCTGCACAAAGGTGAGCCGATTCGGGAGCCGATCGCCCGCCTTCGCGGCACGCCTCCGGAACCCGATGGCACAATCACGGTCCCTTTCATGTGCCCTTCACCGGGCGCGCGCCGCGTCGCGGCGCCGATTCAACGCACAAGAAGGCCCCAGTCTGCTCCTATGACCCTGAACGAATCCTGGTTGACGCCGCTCGTCGGCATCCTCGTCCTGCTCGCCGCCGCCGGCGCGATCACCGCCGTCGTGCATTTCCTGCTGTTTCGCGTGGTCGCGCGACTCGCGCGGCTGTCCGCCACGCGCGTCGACGACGCGTTGTTCGAATTCGGCGCCTTCAAATGGCTGAACCGCATCGTGCCGTTCGTCGTGATCAAGCTCGGGCTCGGCGCGGTGCCCGGCATTCCGGGCCTGGCCGCGCAGGTCGCCGACAAGGTGCTGTTCGCGCTGATCGTGTTCCTCGTGACGATGACCATCAGCGCGACGCTGTCCGCGCTCGAACACACGCACCGCACGTCCCGGCGCGACCAGCCGCGCCTGTCGCTGAAAGGCGCGATGCAGCTCGTCAAGCTCGTAATGTTCATCACGGCCGCGCTCGTCGTGATCGGTGATGCGACCGGCAAGCAGATCGGCCTGCTGCTGTCCGGCATCGGCGCGATGTCGGCGGTGCTGATGCTGATCTTCAAGGACACGCTGCTCGGCCTCGTCGCCGGCGTGCAGCTGTCGTCGAACGACATGCTGCGGATCGGCGACTGGATCACGATGCCGTCGGCCGGCGCGGACGGCACGGTGATCGACATCACGCTGAACACCGTCAAGGTCGCGAACTTCGATCACACGATCATCACGGTGCCGACGTGGAAGCTGATCACCGAGAGCTACCAGAACTGGCGCGGGATGACCGAGGCGGGCGGCCGCCGCATCAAGCGCGCGCTGTTCATCGATGCGACGAGCGTGCGCTTTCTGTCGAACGACGAGATCGAACGTCTCGAACGCCTGACGCTGCTGAAGGACTACCTCGAAGACAAGGTCGATGCGATCGCGCAATGGAACGGCACGCTGGGTGCGGCCGGCGACTGCCCGGCGAACCGCCGCCAGCTGACCAATCTCGGCACGTTCCGCGCATACGTCGCGAACTACCTGAAGGGCCATCCGCGCATCCGCCGCGACATGACGAACATGGCGCGGCAACTGCCGCTCACGGCCGAAGGCATTCCGCTCGAACTGTACTGTTTCACCGATACGACGACGTGGGTCGACTACGAGACCATCCAGGCCGACCTGTTCGACCACCTGATCGCGGTGCTGCCGGAGTTCGGGCTGCGCGTCTACCAGCATCCGTCGGGCTTCGACATGCGGCAGATGGTCGACACCGCGCAAGCCGGGCTACAGGAGCCACGCGCGGCCTGATACCGGCGCCCGGCGGCCGGCCGCCGGGCGGCCGCGCTCACCGCGCCGCGCACTCCGACGCGAGCCGCCCCAGCACCTTCAGCGCGTCCTCGATCTGCCGCGACCACGGGTAGCTGTAATTGAGCCGGATGAAATGCCGGTAATCGGTGCCGGCCGAGAACATGTGTCCGGGCCCGACCGTGATCCGCTGCGCGAGCGCCAGCGAATACAGCTTCATCGCGTCGACCTGCGGCGGCAGCTCGACCCACAGCACGTACCCGCCCTGCGGCTGCGACAGCCGCGTGCCTTCCGGGAAGAAACGCCGCACCATCGCGCTCATCAGGCTCGCCTGCTGCGCATACTGCTTGCGCATGCGCCGCAGGTGAAAGTCGTAGCCGTCGTATTTCAGGTACTCGGCGATCGCGAGTTGCTCGATCGCGGGCGTCGCGAGCGTATTCAGGAATTTCAGCTTCTCGACCTGGTCGCGGTAGCGGCCCGGCATCGCCCAGCCGATCCGGTAGCGCGGCGACAGGCTCTTCGTGAACGACGCGCAATGCAGCACCAGCCCGTCGCGATCGAACGACTTCAGCGCGCTCGGCGCCGTGTCGCCGAAGTGCAGCTCGTGATAGACGTCGCTCTCGATCGCCGGCACGCCGTGCTTCGCGAGCAGTTCGACCAGCGCGCGCTTGCGCGCATCGGGCATCTGGAAGCCGAGTGGATTCTGGAAGTTCGGCATCACCATGCACGCCGCGATGCGCTCGCTCGCGAGAATCCGCCCGAGCGCGTCGAGATCGATGCCGTCGCCCGGATGCGTCGCGACTTCCAGCGCACGCATGCCCATCCGCTCGATCGCGTGCAGCATCGCGTAGAAGGTCGGCGACTCCACCGCGATCGTGTCGCCCGGTTTCGCGACCGCCTGCAGGCACAGGTTGATCGCCTCGGTCGCGCCGATCGTCATCACGATCTCGCCGGGCTCGACCGCGACTCCACGCTCCGCATAGCGCCGCGCGATCTGGCGGATCAGCTCCTGGTTGCCGGGCGGCAGGTCGTCGATCACGCCCCAGCGCGTGCGGCGCCGCCCGATCGCCTGCGCATAGCGCGCGAGGCGCTGCACCGGAAACTGCGACGCGTCGGGATACGGCGAGCCGAGCGGCACCGCGTCGTCGCGCGCGATCGAGCGCAGCGTCGACAGCACGAGCCGGCTCACGTCCACGGCCGACGGCTCGGCGGCCGGCGCGGAGACATGCAATTCCGCCTCGGCCGGCGCCACGGCGCGCGCCCGCACGAAGTAGCCCGACTGCGGCCGGCTTTCGATCAGGCCGCGGCTTTCGAGCACGAGGTACGCGCGCAGCACGGTCGTGACGCTGAGCTGCTGCTGCCGGCTCGCCTGACGCACCGACGGAATCCGCTCGCCGGGCCGGTATACGCCCCGCTCGATCTGCGCCTGGAGATCGTCGGCCAGTTGTTCGTAACGCTTCACGCGCCTCCCTTTCAGCTTCCCTTCAGCAACACAGTTGCGATCCGCACTGTATGAATGGCCGAAACTGTACTCTTTTTTGAAGTGAACGGGTGTACACACAGCGGGACGGGTGCCGCGCGTACTCTGCACGCATCGACCCCGACACCCGCATCATGAAAAAGAAATCCGCCACCACGCGCATCGAACCGTACACCCACCCGGCCGCCGGCTGGGGCGCGCTGAAAGCCGTCACGATCAACCTGATCAAGGAAAAGGTCGCCGGCGGCAACTACCGCACGCTGCTGCGCCAGAACCAGCCGGACGGCTTCGACTGCCCGGGCTGCGCGTGGCCCGACCGCCAGCACGCGTCGACGTTCGAATTCTGCGAGAACGGCGTGAAGGCCGTGGCCGCGGAAGCGACGAGCAAGCGCGTGACGCCCGACTTCTTCGCCGCGCACACCGTGACCGAACTGCTCGAACAGTCGGATTTCGAGCTCGAACAGCACGGCCGGCTCACCGAGCCGATGGTGTACGACGCGCGGACCGACCGCTACGTGCCGATCGCATGGGACGACGCGTTCGAACTGATCGCCCGCCACCTGCGCGCGTTGCCCGACCCGAACCAGGCCGCGTTCTACACGTCCGGCCGCGCCAGCAACGAGGCCGCGTTCCTGTATCAATTGTTCGTGCGGCGGTACGGCACCAACAACTTCCCCGACTGCTCGAACATGTGCCACGAGGCGACGAGCCGCGGGCTGCCTGCGTCGGTCGGGGTCGGCAAGGGCACCGTCACGCTCGACGATTTCGAGCATGCGGACACGCTGCTGATCTTCGGCCAGAACCCCGCGACCAACCACCCGCGGATGATGGGCGAGCTGCGCGAATGCGCGAAGCGCGGCGCGACGATCGTGTCGATCAACCCGCTGAAGGAGCGCGGCCTCGAACGCTTCGCCGATCCGCAAAGCCCGCTGGAGATGCTGACGATGTCGGGCACCAGGATCGCATCGACGTTCATCCAGCCGACGCTCGGCGGCGATTTCGCGCTGATCAAGGGAATGGCCAAGCGCGTGCTCGAACTCGACGACGCCGCGCGCGCCGCCGGTGCGCCGCGCGTCATCGACACCGCGTTCATCGGCGAGCACACGGCCGGCTTCGACGCGTTCGCCGACGACCTGCGCGCCGAAAGCTGGTCCGCGCTGACGGCCGAAAGCGGCGTGCCGTACGAGCAGATCGACGCGCTCGCGCGGCTCTATGCGCGCAGCGAACGCGTGATCGCGACGTGGGGGATGGGCATCACGCAGCACAAGCATTCGGTCGCGACGGTGCAGATGCTGACCAACCTGATGCTGATGCGCGGCAACATCGGCCGCCCCGGCGCCGGCCTGTGCCCGGTGCGCGGCCATTCGAACGTGCAGGGCAACCGCACGGTCGGCATCGAGGAAAAGCCGTCGCAGGCGTTCCTCGACCGGCTCGGCCACGTGTTCGACTTCGAACCGCCGCGCCATCACGGCTACGACGTCGTCGAGACGATCGAAGCGATGCTCGACGGCCGCGTGAAGGTGCTGATCGGTCTCGGCGGCAACTTCGCGATGGCGACGCCCGACACGCCGCGCACGTGGGAAGGCATGCGCCGCTGCGAACTGTCGGTGCACATCACGACGAAGCTGAACCGCAGTCACCTGATCCACGGCCGCGACGCGCTGATCCTGCCGACGCTCGGCCGCACCGAGATCGACCTGCAGGACGACGTCGCGCAAGGCGTGACGGTCGAGGACTCGATGAGCATGGTCCACGTGTCGTACGGGATGAACAAGCCGGCTTCGCCGAACCTGATGTCGGAGCCCGCGATCGTCGCGCACATGGCGCACGCGCTGTTCGGCAGCGACACGATCGACTGGCTCGCGTACAAGGACGACTACGCGAAGATCCGCGATGCGATCGAGGCAACGCTCGACGGCTTCTACGACTACAACACGCGCATCGCGCGGCCGGGCGGCTTTCACCTGCGCGTGGCGTCGCGCGACCGCGAATGGCTCACGCCGACGGGCAAGGCGAATTTCATCGCGCACGCGCTGCCGACCGACACGCCGATCCAGCGTGCCCGCGCGCTGCACGGCGACCGGCTGATGACGCTGATGACGACGCGCTCGCACGACCAGTACAACACGACCGTCTACGGGCTCGACGACCGCTATCGCGGCGTGTTCGGCCAGCGCCGCGTGGTGTTCGTCAACCGCGACGATCTCGCGATGCTCGGCCTGAAGGCCGGCGAATGGGTCGACATGGAAACCGTGTGGCACGACGGCATCGAGCGGCGCGCGAACGGCTTCCTGCTCGTCGAGTACGACATCCCGCGCGGCTGCATCGGCGCGTACTACCCGGAAACCAACCCGCTCGTGCCGCTCGACAGCGTCGGCGACGTGTGCAACACGCCGACGTCGAAGTCGGTGCCCGTGCTGCTGCATCGCGCGGCCGCGCCGGCGTCGATCGCCGCCTGACGGAGCACGACGATGATCGTTCGTCCGCGCGAGCACTGGCTGCGGATGCTGCTCGTCTGGAACGGCTCGGTGCTGCCGACCATCCTGCCGCAACTCGTGCTGACGCTCGCGATCAGCCTCGTCGCGGTCTGGGGCGGCGGCCGCGTGCTCGGCGAGAAGGTGCCGCTGAATCCGACGCCGTTCACGCTGATCGGCCTGACGCTCGCGATCTTCGCCGGGTTTCGCAACAACGCCAGCTACGAACGCTATCGCGAGGGCCGGCAGCTGTGGGGCGGCGTGCTGACCGCCACGCGCACGCTGGTGTCGCAGGCGCTCTGCTACGGCGCGGTCGGCCGTGACGACGCATCGCGCCGCGCGTTCGTGCGCACGGTCGTCGCATTCGTCTACACGCTCAAGCATCAGCTGCGCGGCACCGATCCGGCCGCGGACCTGCGCGGGCTGCTCGACGGCGCGACTTATACGCGCGTCGCCGCTGCCCGGTTTCGTCCGGTCGTCGTCGTGCACGCGCTGCGCGAAGCGTTCGCCGCGCGCGCCGATGCGGGCCAGCTCGCCGACACGCGGCTGTGGATGCTCGATGCGCGCCTCGACGATCTCGTCGCGATGGTGAGCGGCTGCGAGCGCATCGCGTCGACGCCGATTCCGTTTTCATACGACGTGCTGCTGCACCGGACCATCTACGCATATTGCGTATTGTTGCCATTCGGCCTCGTCGATTCGATCGGCGCGGCGACACCTTTTGTAACAGTTTTCGTCGCCTATACGCTGATCGCGCTCGACGCGATCGCGCATGCGATCGCCGAACCGTTCGGCGACGGGCCGAACCATCTCGCGCTCGATGCGATGACGCGGCAGATCGAGCGCACGCTGCTCGAACTGAACCGCGAGCCGCTGCCGGCCGAGGTGACGCCCGGCCCGTCGTACCGCCTCACCTGACCGGCCGCCCCGCCCGATCGCGGCCGGCCAGGAAGTCGCCATGCTCGGCGGCCGCATCCGCGATCCGCCGCAGCAGGACCACGCCATTCAGCAACGCATGCGCGGCGTCGCCGTCGCGCGCGGCCACGCGACGGCGCAACAGGCGGGCCGCCGCGTCGCAGCTCCGTTCGAGCCGCGCGAAATCCGCCCGCGCAACGCGCTCGCGCACCGCCGCCGCCGCGCGGCGCGCGGCCGGTTCCCGCGTGGCCAGTTCAGCGAGCGCCAGCAGGCTGTCGCCGATTCCCCAGATCGCGAGCAGATCGCGCATGTCGTGCTCGATCTGCGTCTGCGGCACGCTGCCCGCGAACCCGAGCTCGCGCGCGAGCCGGTCGGCCGTGCGGCTCAGCCACGCGCTCGCCGACCACGCCCGCGGATCGCGCGCGATCCGCATCAGATCGCGGCGCACCGCGCGATGCAGGCGTCGCCGGCTCGTGCCGGGATCACCCGGAAACACCAGCGCGAACACCAGCGCGCCGAACGCGATGCCGAGCAGCGTCGCGAGCGCGCTGTTCAGGAACGCGGCGTCGCCGATGCGCGTCGTGTTGTCCGGCGACGTGAAATTCCAGAAGAAGATCGAGAACGCGCTGCCCATCGCGGCCGTGCGCGGATGGCGTATCGCCAGCCCGGTGCCGATCAGGAACACGCCGAGGATGTAGGCCAGCATCTCGAAGCCCGATACCGCAGGCAGCAGCGCGAAGTTGCAGACGACGCCCGCGACCGCCGCGCATGCCGTGCCTTTCATGAAACCGACGATCGCGCGCACCGAATTGGGGCGTGTCGAGAACAGTGCGCTCACCACCGCCGTGATCGCGACGAACCCGCCGCCCGCCGGCCACGCGGTGAAGATCCAGATCGCCGACGCGGCCAGCACCGCGATGAACGCGCGGACGCCGTTGTGACACGCGAGCACCGGATCGCGGTGGAACGCATAGCGCACGCGTGCAGGCGGCGGCACCGGCCGCTCGAGCAATGCCTGGCTCGCGAATGCGCGGTCGAAGCCGCCGAGCAGCGCCGACAGCCGGTCGAGCGTGAGCAGGCGCGACGTGTCGGTGCCGGCCGGCACGGCCGCTTCGACCCGCAGGGCGGCGTCCACCCGTGCGCGCAGCGCCGCCATCTCGTGCCCCGCGTCGCCCGACACGGCGACCCGGTCGAGCACGCCTGCCGCCTCGTCGACGAGCGGCTCCGGCGCACCGCCGGCGCGCGCCGCATGCTCGCGGATCGCCTGCCCGGCAGCCTGCGCGGCGAGCACGCCGAGCGCCGCCACGCGCAGATGGCCGATCATGTTGCGCACCGGCGGCGCGCCGGCCGCCGCGTATTCGGCCGCCGTGTCGAGTTCGAGCGCGTCCGCGAACAACCGGTGCACGGCCGCGTCGTTCGGCTCGCGGCGCAGCGCGCCCGCGCCGACCGCCACCGCGCGGTCGAGATAGCGCGCGAGCCGCGTGCGGACGTCCTTCAGCGGCGCGCCCGGTGCGAAGACCGTTTCAAACAGCGCACCGCACAGGATGCCGACCACCACGTACAGAAACCGCGCGACCGCGATATCGAACGCATGCAGCGGCGCCGATACCGCGTCCATCGCGACGATCGCGGCCGTATAGCCCGCGAGCACCGCCGCATACGCACGAAAATTCCGCTGGAACGTCGCGATGCCCGCGCACAGGCCGATCCACGCGGCAAGCGCGGGCAGGAACAATTGCGGCGTCTGCTCGAATGCGCTGGTCAGCGCGAGCGCCACGGTCGCCCCGATCGCGGTGCCGAGAATCCGGTACTGACTCTTCGACAGCCCCATCCCGCGGCTGCCCTGCGCGACGATCCACACGGTCGAGGCGGCCCAGATCGGATCGTCGAGATTCATGCGGAACGCGATATAGAGCGCGAGCAACGACGCGGCGGTATTGCGTAATGCGAAGCCGAGCGCGCCCGGCGGCAAGGTGGGCCACGCATCGCGCAGCGCGGCGCGCACGGCCGCGATCGGCGGCAGGCCGGGGACGGAAAATTTCATGCGTCGAGCATACGAGCGTGCGACGCGCGCCACTACCGGCCGAAACGGAATGCGGTATTGCAGCGCACGGAATAATCTGGACAACTGACATGAAAATGCAGTGGCAGGACCGACAACGGTAAGATGCGCGCAGGTTGAACACGTAACCAATTTGTATGGACCTCGATAGCATCCGAATCTTCTTGCGCGTAGTGGAACGCGGCAGCTTCACCGCCGCGTCCGTGGAACTCGACATGCCGCTCAGTCGCGTGAGCCGCAAGGTCAAGCACCTCGAGGACGATCTCGGCGTGCAACTGCTGTACCGGACCACACGCCGCGTGTCGGTCACCGAAGCCGGGCGCGATTACTACGATCGCTGCCTGCGCGCCGAGGACATCCTGCTCGACGCGGACCGCCAGGTCCGCACGCTTCGCACCGACCCCGAAGGCACGCTGCGCGTGCTGGTGCCCTATGCGATCGGCCTGTTCCAGCTCGAACCGGCGCTCGCCGAATTCCGCCGGCGCTACCCGCTGGTGCAGCTGGTGCTGATCTACGACAACAGTCCGCTCGACCTCGTCGAGCATGGCTTCGACGTCGCGCTGCGCGCGGGTCTGCTGAACGATTCGGGCTACGTCGCGCGCTCGCTCGGCTGGTCGCATGCGAAGCTCGCCGCGAGCCCGGCCTACCTGGATCGCACCGGCCGGCCGCGCACGCCGGACGATCTCGCGCAACACGACATCCTGTTCGTCGGCCGCGATGCGCCGGGCCTGACGCTGCGGCTCAGCAACACCGACGGCGAGCGGGCCGACGTCCCGGTGCAGCCCGTGCTGATCTCGAACGAATCGGTCACGGTATTGCGCCAGGCCACGAGCGGCGGCGGCATTGCGCTGATCTCCACGCATTTCACCGCGCGACGGCTCGCGAGGAACGAGCTCGAGATCGTGCTGCCCGACTGGCACCGTACGAACGATGTCGAGCTTCACGCGCTCTATCCGAGCCGCGCGACGCTCGACAGCAAGGTGCGGGCATTCGTCGAGTTCCTCACCGAACTGTTCGCCACCTGGCGAACCGCGCCGTAACCGCCTCGCACGGCCGGCAATCGATGCACGTCGACTACATTATTGCAGCGCAGGAAAGGAATTAATGAGCGCGCAAGCGTTGATCGTCGTTCGCCGCATGGTTAGCCTGTGGCGATGAAAAACGACCACACACGCCACGGCAGCCATGTGAGTGCTGCCCGCCGACGCGTCACGCGCGTCGCACCCTCCTGAGCGGCGATAGCCGCCCCGCGAAGCCCGCCCCGGCTTCGCCATTCCGATTCACCGATCGAACCGCACACCGCACGCGACCGCGCCGCTTGTCGGGCCGCCGTGCGGCGTGCGTGCGCCCGTTCGTTTCGCGCTTCGTCCCCGCATTGCACGTCACATCCATGCGCGGCGTACGGCGCGCGCCGTACGGCCTTCGTCCATCACGCAGGAACGCCATGCCCTCTCCCTCGTCTTCAGGCCCGCTGTCGGGCGGCCGGCTCGTCATCGGCACGATCGCGGTATCGCTGGCGATGTTCATGAACGTGCTCGATTCGTCGATCGCGAACGTCGCGATCCCGACGATCTCGGGCGACCTCGGCGTGTCGGTCGACGAAGGCACATGGGTGATCACGATCTTCGCGGCGGCGAACGCGGTGTCGATTCCGCTCACCGGCTGGCTCACGCAGCGCTTCGGCCAGGTACGCCTGTTCGTCACGTCGATCCTGCTGTTCGTGTTCGCGTCGTGGCTGTGCGGGATCGCGCCGAACCTGCCGACGCTGCTCGCCGCGCGGATCCTGCAAGGCGCGGTGGCGGGGCCGCTCGCGCCGCTGTCGCAGGCGCTGCTGCTCGGCGCGTGGCCGCGGCAGAAGTCGTCGACGGCGCTCGCGCTGTGGTCGATGACGGCGCTCGTCGGGCCGATCGCGGGGCCGTCGCTCGGCGGCTGGATCACGTACGACTACAACTGGTCGTGGATCTTCTACATCAACATTCCGGTCGGCTTCTTCGCGGCGGCCGTCACGTGGTTCGTGTTCCGCGATCGCGAATCGGCCACGCGCCGCCTGCCGATCGATACGGTCGGCCTGCTGCTGCTCGTACTGTGGGTCGCATCGCTGCAGATCATGCTCGACAAGGGCAAGGATCTCGACTGGTTCAATTCGCCCGTCGTCGTCGCGCTGGGCATCGTCGCGCTGATCGGCTTCGCGTTCTTCCTCGTGTGGGAGCTGAACGAAGCCAATCCGATCGTCGACCTGCGCCTCTTCACGCAGCGCAATTTCGCGGGCGGCACGATCGCGATCTCCGTCGCGTACGGGATGTTCTTCGGCACGCTCGTGCTGCTGCCGCAATGGATGCAGGGCTATCTCGGCTACCGCGCGGTCGATTCGGGGCTCGCCACCGCGCCGCTCGGGGTGTTCGCGATCCTGCTCACGCCGGTCATGGGGCGCCTGCTGCCGCGCACCGATCCGCGCTATATCGCGACGCTCGCATTCGTCGGCTTCGCGGTCGTGTTCATGATGCGCACCACGTTCTACACCGACGTGTCGCACTGGGATCTCGTGCTGCCGACGCTGCTGCAAGGCATTCCGATGGCGATGTTCTTCGTGCCGCTGACGTCGATCATCCTGTCCGGGCTCCCGCCGGAGAAGATTCCGGCCGCGGCCGGCCTGTCGAATTTCGGCCGCACGTTCTGCGGCGCGGTCGGGACGTCGCTGATCAGCAACGCGTGGAACGACCGCACGATCCTGCACCACGTGCGGCTCACCGAACAGGCGAGCGTCACCAATCCGGTTTTCACGCAGCAACTCGACACGACCCGTTCGCTGCTGCACCTGAGCCCCGATTCGGCGCTCGCGTTCTTCAATGCATCGGTCGATTCGCAGGCGGCCGTGATGGGCCTGAACGACATCTTCTATGTGTCGGCGATCATCTTCATCGCGATCATCCCGCTCATCTGGATCACGAAGCCGTCGCGCTCGGGCGGCGGCGATGCCGATGCGGCGGCGGCCGGCGCGCATTGACCCGCATGCGTTGCGGCGCCGCTCCGTGCACCGGCATCGCGACGACCGCGGGATCCGCCGGTAACGGCGAGCACCGAGCAAGCGCCCGTCCGGCAGCGGGCGCTCGTTGTGTATCGAATCGTTTCAACGCGCCAACGGCGTCAAATGCTGCGGGTATACTCCGTCGTCAGCCGCCCGCCGTCTCGTCGTCCGCCAAAAGCGGCCCGATTCCGGGCGGTTTCGTCGCGAAGCTTCGCGTTTCGCTACCCCGCGCCCCAGCCTCGATACGAGACACCCGACGACCGACCATGAAACGATTCCTGCTGCTCCTTCCCGCCGCCCTGCTCGCCGCCTGCGGTTCCGCGCCCTCGTCCGACTCGGCCGGCTCGGGTGCCGCGCCGATGATCTACGTGTCGTCGCAACGCCCGGCCTACGCGGTCGCGAACTGCCTCGACAGCCGCCTGTCGGGCACCGAACAATCGCAGCACAACGGCGTGACCGACATCGCCGTCGGTTCGAATTCGTACTTCGTCACGCTGACGCCGTCGGGCAACGGCTCGGTGATCAAGGTCGTGCGGGGCTCCGGCAGCGAGCCGGCCGAGGAAGCGATGCGCTTCGCGATCGCACGCTGCGCGATCTGACCACCTCCCGCGCCGGGCGCCCGCCCTGCCCGTCGCCACGCGCCAGCCGGCGCGCCCGCCGAATATTTTCATCCGGGTGCCCGTCGATGAGAGAATCGCACCACGATTCCCTTTCGATGGAGCCCGCATGAAGCACCTGCTGTCCCGGCTGTTCGTCAGCGCCGCGCTCGTCGCGCTTGTTCCGGCGCTGCCGGCGCAGGCTGCCACGCCGCCCGGCATCTTCGTCGTCGCCACGCAGCTCGGCGAATTCACGACCCTCGACCCGAGCGGGATCTACGAGCTGGTGCCGTCCGAATACGTCGCGAACACCTACGAGCGGCTGGTGCGCGTCGACCTGAAGGACCCGACGCGCTTCGACGGACAGATCGCGCAATCGTGGACGGTCGGCGCCGACGGCGTGACCTACACGTTCAAGCTGCGCCCGGGCCTCACGTTCCATTCCGGCAACCCGGTGACCGCCGACGACGTCGCGTGGTCGCTGCAGCGCACCATCCTGCTCGACAAGGGGCCGGCCGGCGTGCTCGCCGATCTCGGCCTCACGAAGGCGAACGTGACGCAAAAGGTGCGCGTGGTCGATCCGCAAACCGTCGTGCTCGAAACCGACCGCAAATACGCGCCGAGCTTCGTGCTCAACGTGCTGAGCGCATGCCCGGCCTCGGTCTTCGATAAAAAGCTGCTGCTGTCGCACCAGCAAGGCAACGATTTCGGCAGCGGCTGGCTGCGCACCAACGACGCGGGCTCGGGCCCGTACCAGCTCGTCAAGTGGACGCCGAACGAAACCATCGTGCTGCAGCGCTTCGACAAATACCGCACGCCATACCCGATGAAGCGCGTGGTGCTGCGCCACGTGCCCGAAGCGTCCGCGCAACGGCTGTTGCTGGAGAACGGCGACGCCGACGCCGCGCGCAACCTGAGCCCCGACAGCCTCGCCGCGCTGTCGAAGGCCGGCAAGATCAAGGTCGCGTCGTGGCCGGTGTCGGCCCTGCTGTACCTGAGCCTGAACACGAAGAACCCGAATCTCGCGAAGCCCGAGGTGCAGCAGGCGATGAAGTGGCTCGTCGATTACGACGGCATCCAGCGCAACGTCGTCAGTACGACCTACAAGGTGCATCAGACCTTCCTGCCCGAAGGCTTCCTCGGCGCGTCGAACGCGCGGCCGTACAAGCAGGACGTCGCGAAGGCGAAGGCGCTGCTCGCGAAGGCCGGCCTGCCGAACGGTTTCGACGTGACGATGGACATGCCGAACGACTATCCGTACCTCGAGATCGCGCAGGCGCTGCAGGCGAACTTCGCGCAGGGCGGCATCCGCGTGAAGCTGATCCCGGGCGACGCGAAGCAGGCGATCGGCAAGTACCGCGCGCGCCAACACGACATCTTCATCGGCGAATGGTCGCCCGACTACATGGACCCGAACAGCAACGCGCGCGGTTTCGCGTGGAATCCGGACAACTCGGACCAGTCGCCGACCAAGATGCTCGCGTGGCGCAACAGCTGGAACATTCCGCAACTGACGAAGGACACCGAAGCCGCGCTCGTCGAGCCGTCGCCCGCGAAACGCGCGCAGCGTTACGAAGCGCTGCAGAAGGCCGTGCTCGCGAACTCGCCGTTCATCATCATGTTCGAAAAGGTCGTGCAGGTCGCCACGCGCCCCGGCGCGACCGGACCGGAAATCGGGCCGATCAACGACCTCGTGTCGTACCGGACGCTCGCGAAGTAATCGCAGCCGCCCGCGCGCGGCCACGCCGCCGCGCGGGCCAACGCCGCGGGCCGCCGAGCCGGCGCGGGGCCTGCGCCGGGCCGTGC
>NZ_JAKWFH010000056.1:0-48057 GCF_029522185.1 Burkholderia sp. IO2
CGAGCGCGTCGGCGGCCGCGCGCGGCGCGCCGTGGCTGCGCTGCAGCGCGACGTCCCAGCCGCGGCGGGCGAAGCCCGTCGCGAGCGCACGGCCGATCGACGCGGCGTCGGCCGCGCTGCCCAGGGCGCCCGTGACGAGCACCACGCGTGGGGTCGACGTATCGGCTGAAACGGTCATTTACAATGCCGGGATGAACCCGAAAGCTCACGAACCCGCTAGTTTACCTGCTCCCGGCCCTGACGCGCTCGCGCAGTCCGAAACCCTTGCCGCGCAACTGCGCGACGCGATCGCGGCGGCCGGCGGCTGGCTGCCGTTCGACCGTTTCATGGAGCGCGCGCTGTATGCGCCGGGCCTCGGTTACTACAGCGGCGGCGCGCGCAAGTTCGGGCGCCGCGCCGACGACGGCAGCGACTTCGTCACCGCCCCCGAACTGTCGCCGCTGTTCGCGCAGACGCTCGCGCAACCGGTGGCCGAGGCGCTCGCGGCGAGCGGCACGCGCCGCGTGATGGAATTCGGCGCCGGCACGGGCAAGCTCGCGGCCGGGCTGCTCGCGGCGCTCGACGCGCCGTGCGTCGAGCTCGACGAATACCTGATCGTCGACCTGTCCGGCGAGCTGCGCGAACGGCAGCGCGACACGATCGAAGCCGCGGTGCCGGCGCTGGCCGCCAAGGTGCGCTGGCTCGACGCGCTGCCCGAGCGGTTCGACGGCGTCGTGGTCGGCAACGAGGTGCTCGATGCGATGCCGGTGCGGCTGTTCGCGAAGGCGGATGGCGCATGGCGCGAGCGCGGCGTCGCGCTCGACGCGCGGCACGCGTTCGTGTTCGACGACCGGCCGGTCGGCGCGGCCGGCCTGCCGGCGGTGCTCGCGGCGCTCGACGTCGGCGACGGCTACGTGACCGAAACGCACGAGGCGGCGCTCGCGTTCACGCGCACCGTCTGCACGATGCTCGGCCGCGGCGCGGTGCTGCTGGTCGACTACGGTTTCCCCGCGCACGAGTACTACCACCCGCAGCGCGACCGCGGCACGCTGATGTGCCACTACCGCCATCACGCGCACGACGACCCGTTCGTGTACCCGGGCCTGCAGGACATCACCGCGCACGTCGAATTCACCGGCATCTACGAGGCCGCGATCGCCACCGGCGCCGAGCTGCTCGGCTATACGTCTCAGGCGCGCTTCCTGTTGAACGCGGGCATCACCGACGCGCTGGCCGCGATCGATCCGTCCGACATCCACGCCTTCCTGCCGGCCGCGAACGCGGTGCAGAAGCTGATCTCGGAAGCCGAGATGGGCGAGTTGTTCAAGGTGATCGCGTTTTCGCGCGGGATCGACGGCACGCTCGACGCGTTCGCGCGCGGCGACCGCTCGCACGCGCTCTGACGAGGCATCCCTCATGTTGCGCTGGCTGATGGCGTCGTTTGTCGCGGTGATGATCCTGACGCGCTGCTGGCCGTGGCTCGGCAAGCTCGGCATCGGCCGGATGCCGGGCGACGTCACGCTGACGCTCGGCGGGCGGCGCTACCCGTTCCCGTTCATGTCGACGCTGGTGCTGACGATGCTGGTATCGATGGTGGCGCGGCTGCTCTGAGCCGCAGGCGGCGCGTCGCGGCCGGGCCGCGGCGCGCGCATGACGGCTCGCGCCTTACAGTTCGATTTCGCCGAGAATCCGGTGCGCGAGCGCCTTCGCTTCCTCGAACGCTTCTTCCTCGCTCGAACTCGTCGTGTGAACGTCGTAGCGCATGTTCTCCGTCTCGTCGCCGTCGTCCCGCGCGAGGATCACGTAGCCCTGAAACTCGCCGTTGTCCGCGCGGTGCGTATGCGCCTTGGCCGTATAGATGCCTTTGGTGAACGTGTTCGTGTCCATCGTGCCTCTCCCGCAATAGGACGCTTCATCGTAGCACTGCGGCGCAGCATGGTGAGTGCGGTTTATCGGTGACCGATCAGCGACCGGTCACCGTTCCTTCAACGTCCCTTCAACCTTCGAGCAGCGCGACGACCTCGTCGAGCGTCGGCGCGTGCGCGCCCGTGTGCCGGCACGCGGCGGCGCCGGCCGCCAGCGCGAACGCGAGATGCTCGCGCCAGCCGCGCTGCGGCGCGGCCATCAGGCTGAACAGCAGCCCGCCGATCGACGCGTCGCCCGCGCCGACCGTGTCGGCCACCTCGACGCGCGGCGGGCTGGCTTCGTGCACGTCGCCGTCCGCGTAGAGCGTCGCCGCCTGCGCGCCGCGCGTGACGAGCACGGCCGCCCGCGGATTCAGCGCGCGCACCGCCGCGATCGCGTCGGGGCCGTCGCCGCCGAACAGGTGCCGCAGGTCCTCGTCGGACACCTTGATCAGGTCGGCGAGGGCGGCCATCTTCTCGAGCGTCGGCCGGTACGCGGCCGTCATCAGGTTCCGGCAGTTCGGATCGAAGCTGATCTTCACGCCGCGCGCGTGCAGGTCGGCCGCGAGCGCGGCCAGCGTGCCCGCGAGCGGTTCGCGCACGAGGCTGATGCAGCCGAAATGCGCCCATTTCACGTGTTCGGTCCAGCCGGCCGGCAGCCGGGCGGGATCGAATGCGAGGTCGGCGCTCGCTTCGCCGATGAAGAAGTACGCGGGCGGGCGCGTCTCGTGGACGATCGCGAGCAGCGGCGGCCGCGCGACACGCTGCAGGAAGCGCAGGTCGAGCCCGGCCGCTTCGCTCGTGTGCCACAGCACGTCGGAGAAGCAGTCTTCGCCGATCGCGCCGGCGAGCGCGCTCGGCACGCCGAGCCGCGCGACCGCGCGCGCGACGTTCCAGCCGGCGCCGCCCGGCACCGACGTCCACTGCGCATCGCCCGCGCGCACCATGTCGGTCAGGATGTCGCCCGCCGACACGAAAGCCGGAAACGTGCCGCCGCTCATTGCGTCGGCTCGCTGCGTTGCGCGCGCGCGAGGGTCGCGAGCACGTCGTAGCAGGCGCCCATCGTGTGATAGTCGGTCTTGCCGGCCGGGCTTTTCTCGTCGCTGTACTTGCGGTTGTCGCAGGTGAGGATTCGATACCACGCGCCGTAGCGGTGATCGACGAAATGCGCCCAGCTGTAGCGCCAGATCTCGTCGTACCAGTCCCAGAAGCGCTCGCTGCCGGTGCGCGCGCCGAGCATCGCGGCCGCCGCGAAGGTTTCCGCCTGCACCCAGAAATACTTGTTGTGGTCGCAGATCGTGAAGTCGGGGCCGAAGCCGTAGTACAGGCCGCCGTGATCGGCGTCCCACGCGTGCGTGAGCGCCGCGTCGAACAGCTCGGCCGCGCGCGGCGCGAGCCAGTCGAGCGGGCGGTGCCGCTCGAGGATCAGCAGCAGCTTCGCCCATTCGGTCTGGTGTCCGGGCTGGAAGCCCCACGGACGGAAGATGTTCGAGCTGTCTTCCTTGTTGTAGTCCCAGTCGATCGACCAGTCCGCATGGTAGTGCTCCCACACGAGGCCGCCCGACAGCGCGGCCTGGCGCTGCGTGATGTGGGTGGCGAGCTTTTCCGCGCGATCGAGGTACGTGAGGTGGCCGGTCGCCTCGTACGCGGCGAGCAGCGCTTCCGTCATGTGCATGTTCGCGTTCTGGCCGCGATACGACGACACGTTCCAGTTCGCCGTCGCGTCGTCCGCATACAGGCCCGCGGCCGCATCCCAGAAGCGGTGCTCGGCGAGTTCGTAGGTGGCGGCGATCAGCGGGCGCGCTTCGTCGATGCCGGCCATCGTCGCGTGCGCGGCCGCGAGCAGCACGAACGCGAGCCCGTAGCAGTGGCGCGTGCCGTCGAGCGTCGCGCGCTTCGCGCCGTCGCGCCAGTCGAGTTCCCAGTCGTAGCCCTGCAGCGTGTCGTCCCAGTGCGCGTCGCGCAGGAAGCGCAGCCCGTGGCGCGCGTAGTCGAGGTGACGCGGATCGCCGAAATGGCGGTACGCCATCGCGTAGTTGAAGACGAACCGGCAGCTGCTGACGAGGTGGCGCGACGTGCGGTTGTAGATGCTGCCGTCGTCGCGGAAGTAATGGTAGAAGCCGCCCGTCGGGTCGAAGGCGTGGGTCGCGTAGAAGCGCAGCGTGTCTTCGATGTGCGACAGCAGGAACGACGGATCGCGAAAGCTCGCGACGAACGGTGCGGCTTGCGTGTGGGCGGCCGGCGCGGCCGTGCAGGGTTGGACCGGAGGCATGTTCATGATTCGGTGGCCGTTACGGTATCGAGTGCCGGGGAGCCGGCGGGCTGGCTGCTGGCCCGCACGATCAGCTCGACGGGCAGGGAAATCTCGGTGCGCTCGGGCGCTTCGGCGAGCAGCAGCTCGACGCCGCGGCGGCCGAGCGCTTCCTTGTCGACCGCGAGCGTCGTGAGCGGCGGGCTCGCGTGCGCGGCGGCCGGGATGTTGTCGAAGCCGACGATCGCGATGTCGTCCGGAATCCGCAGGCCGCGCGCGGTGCACACGCGCTGCGCGGCCAGCGCGGCCGCGTCGTTGTACGCGAACACGGCTTCGGGGCGCGGGCCCGGCGCGTCGAGCAGTTGCTCCATCGCGCGCGCGGCGCCCGTGTCCGGGTCGAGCCCCGCGTCGATCGTCACTTCGTAGGCGGGATCGAACAGCCGCCCGGCTTCGAAGAACGCGCGCCGGTAGCCGATCGCGCGCTGCGCGATGCTGTAGTGCGCGGGCGAGCCGCCGATGAAGGCGATCCGCGAGCGGCCGGTGGCGAGCAGGTGGCGCATCGCGAGCGCCGCGCCCGTCGCGTTGTCGATGTTGACCGAGCGCAACCCGGGCGCCCACAGGTCGATCAGCACGAGCGGCCGGCCGGTGGCGGCGAGCGCCTCGATCGTCTCGGGCTCGATGAAGCCGGCCACCGCGATCGCGTCGGGCGCGTGCGGACGCATCTGGCGCAGCACGTCGTCGTTCGGGCCGACCGTGAGCAGCGTCGGCACGATGCCGCGCTCGCGGCAGGCGTCCTCGACGCCGTGCAGCACGTGCGAGAAGAACGGGCTGGCCGGAAAGCGGTTGTGCTGGCGGTGCAGCAGGAAGGTGAGCCGGCGGATGCGCGGCCGCAACTGCGCGGGATCGTAGCCGAGCTGCTGCGCGATCTCGACGATGCGCGCACGCGTCGCTTCGGACAGGCCCGGCTGGTTTTTCAGCGCGCGGGAGACGGTGCCGATCGAGACCTCTGCCGCCCGCGCCACATCGCGAATGGTCGTACCCATCGTTCGGGGTCCGGTTTGTTTAGGGTGAAAGCGATTGTATAGTAAAACACATCGCCGAATTCGGGCCGGATAACCGGGGAATACCCGAAAATAACGGGTTTTTAAGCGCTAATCTGCGAAAACGCCGTTACTAAAAATACTAAACAAAACGCGAAAAAGGCAAGGTGCGTGTGCGGGTATCGGGCGGCATCGACGGTGCCGCGGGAAACAGCGGAAGGAGCGCGGGCCGGCGGCGCGCATGAAGGCGTGCTGCCCCGTGGACTTCGCGCGCGACGATGAGGGCCGGCGGCGCAACCGCCGAACCTTGCGTCGCACCGGCATCGGTTTCCTCGCACGGTGCGCAGGCGTCTAGCTGTTCCGTGCGTCCGCGGCAGCGCGCGGTTCAGCCTGCCGCCACCGCCACGGCCGGCGGTTCGCCGCGATGGCGCAGCGCGGCGCGGCCGGCATCGAGATCGACGACCGCGAGCCCGTCCGGCTGCTGCTTCGCCCGCCGCTTCGCGAGCGCCGCGACCGACGCGATCTCGTCGCTGCCGTAGCGTTTGGCGCCGTGCGCGCCGGCCGGCACGCCGACCGCGCCGATCGCCATCGTCACGAAGCCGAAGAACGCCGGGTTGCCGTGGCGATCCTCGCCGCGCAGCCCGCCCGCCTGCCGGTCGGCCTGCGTGTAGAAGAGCTGCGCGCCGTCGTTGAAGCGCGCGATCGCGTCGGCGGCGCGCTCGCGCCAGTCGTCGCGCTGGAACAGCACGAGGAAATCGTCGCCGCCGACGTGGCCGAGAAAGTCGCGCTGCGGGTCGCACACGCCGGCCAGCACCGTCGCGGCGAATTTCAGCACTTCGTCGCCCTGCCAGTAGCCGTACTGGTCGTTGAACGGCTTGAACTGGTTCAGGTCGACGTAGCACGCATGAAAGCCGGCGTCGCGCTGGAGCAGGCGGTCGATGTGCGCGCTGATCGGGATGTTGCCGGGCAGGAACGTCAGCGGATTCGCGTAGCGCGCGGCCTCGATGCGCATCTCGGTCACCGCGCGCACGAGGCTCTCGCCGGTGCCGAGCCCGACATAGCGGCCGTGGTCGGTGATCACGAAGCCGTCCGCGAGATAGCGCTGGTCGTGGCTCGCGAGCAGCATCGCGAGCTGCTCGAAGGTCGTCGCGACGTCGATCATCAGCGGCGCATCGTTCGCGAACTGCAGGCACGGCTTCTTGCCGAACACCTCGCGGTGATACGGCAGCGCGAAGCGGTCGATGAAGCCGCGGCGATTCACGAGCGCGACGGGCCGCCCGCGCTCGACGAGCGCGACCGCGTGCAGGTCGGGCATCCGGTTGAACAGCTCGAGCACGTCGTTGCTGGTCGCGTCGCGCGGCAGCGCCGGGGCGGGTACGAGCATCTTCCCGGCGATCGTGCCGGCCGGCCGCACCGCGCGCGTCACGCCGGGAAACACCGCGATGTGCGGCGCGCGGATCGCGTCGCGCGCGGCCGGCGCGACCACCCGCGACGGCTGCGCGTTCGGCCGGCCGAGCAGGAAGCCCTGCACGCAGCAGATGCCCATGTCGCGCACGACGATCAGGTCGCATTCGTTCTCGATGCCTTCCGCGATCAGTTGCGCGCCGCTCGCCTGCGCGAAGTGCTGCATCGCCTTCACCGCTTCGAACTTGAGCGGGTCGCGCGCGATGTCGTGGATGAAGAAACGGTCGATCTTCACGACGTCCGGATGCAGGCGCAGCCACAGGTTCATGCTCGCGTTCGCGGTGCCGTAGTCGTCGAGCGCGAACTGGATGCCGGCGTCGCGCAGCGACGCGACCGCCGGCCCGATGTGCGCGACGTCGGGAATCGCGTTCTGCTCGGTGAGCTCGATCACGATGCGCTCGGCGCCGACGCGCGCACGGCCGAGAAACTGGCGGGTGCGCTCGCGTTCGCTGGCGAGCGTGAGGATCGTGCCCGCGCTGAAATTGAGGAACAGCTTGCCGTCGCAGCCGAGCGCCGCGAACGCGTCGAGGCACGTGAGCGCGGCGGCCCGTTCGAGCGCGATGGTTTCGCCTTCGCGCGCGGCCTGCGCGAACAGCGCGGCGGGTGGTTCGAGGTCGGTGCCGCGCGGGCCGCGGATCAGCCCCTCGTAACCGACGACCGTCCCCGACCCGAGGTCGACGATCGGCTGGAACACGGCGGCGAGCGCGCGATCCGCGATCAGGCGCGTGGTGCGGGCGACAGCGGAATCGGAGGGAAGCGCGGGCATGGGCGAGGGCAGCCGAATCGACGGGACGCCCGACTTAACGGCACCGCTCGCGGAGAATTGAATGAAGATTTCGTGACGCGATGGGCGTTGTTGGTGCATCGCGTCGCGAGCGCGTTGGGGTGTGGCTGGAAGGGGCGGAAGGCAGGAGGCCGCCAGCGGCGGCCATCCGGCCCCCCGGAGACACGTCAGCGCTTGCCGGTACTCAACGCGCCCGACGTGGCCGTCGCATCACCCTCGTCCTGCTCGCCGCTCGTGTCGCGCGCGCCCCAGCGCTGCGCGAGCGCCGCGCACGCCATCAGCTGGATCTGATGGAACAGCATCAGCGGCAGCACGATCGCGCCGACCGCGTTCGCCGAGAAGATCACCTTCGCCATCGGCACGCCGGCCGCGAGGCTCTTCTTCGAGCCGCAGAAGATGATCGTGATCTGGTCGGCGCGGTTGAAGCCGAGCCGCTTGCTGACGAACGCGGTCAGCAGCAGCGCGATCGCGAGCAGCACGAGGTTGACGGCCAGCAGCCCGCCGAGCGCGCGCGGCGGAATCTGGTGCCACAGCCCCTCGTTGACGGCCTCGCTGAACGCGACGTAGACGACCAGCAGGATCGAACCCTGGTCGACGAAGCGCAGCACGCCGCGATTGCGGTCGATCCAGCCGCCGATCACGGGCCGCAGCAACTGGCCGGCGATGAACGGCACGAGCAGCTGCATCACGATGCTGCCGACGGTGCTCCACGGCGACGCGGCGGCGGCCGATTGCGACGTGATCATCAGCCCGACGAGCGCCGGCGTGACGAAGATCCCGAGCAGGCTCGACGCGGATGCCGCACACACGGCGGCCGGCACGTTGCCCTTCGCGATCGACGTGAACGCGATCGACGACTGGACCGTCGACGGCAGCGTGCACAGGAACAGCACGCCCGCATACAGCGTCGGCGTGACGAGCGGCTGCAGCACGGGCTTCAGCGCGAGGCCGAGCAGCGGGAACAGCGCGAACGTGCTGAGCAGCACGACCGCGTGCAGCCGCCAGTGGGTCGCGCCGGCGACGACGGCTTCGCGCGACAGTTTCGCGCCGTGCAGGAAAAACAGCAGGCCGACCGCGATGTTGGTCGCCCAGTTGAACGCATGGGCGGCCGGGCCGCGGCAGGGCAGCAGGCTCGCGAGCACGACGGTGCCGACCAGCGCGAGCGTGAAGTTGTCGGGAAGAAAACGGGGACGGGCCATCGGGAACTCGATTCGGAAACAGCACGGGCGGCAAAGGCGCGCGTCGCGCGCGCGGATGGCGTCATTGTCGCGGTTGGCGATTCACTACACAAATTCATTGTGCGAATCGATTGATGAATCCGTTGCATGCAATGGCGTCCGCCACACCTGTCCGGCCCCCCGCAAAACAGCAGAAGAATGTTCTGCCGCGATCGCGCCCCGAAGTGAAAAAACCTAGCAGTAACATGGTGTTACACCGATGCCGGCGACATAACACTTTTTGGCTCGACACACTTTCCGCCCGCTCATAAATTACTGCTGAAAGCCTTGGGTCGGCCGAAAGGAGCCGACGGCGGGCGTCGATGGGCACGGAACGATGACGGAACGGGTGAAACGGAAGATCGGACGATGGGTGGCAGGCGTGCTCGGCACGCTGCTGATGCCGCTCGCGCTCGCCCAGCCGCCCCATGGCGGTCACGGGTTCGGCGGCCACGGCTTCGGTGGCGGCGACATGCGCGCGTACGGCCAGGCGGCCGCCGGCGGTCCCGTCTGGCGCCGCGCCGCGCCGCCTGCCGGCGTACGTCCCGGCGGCGTCAGCGGCTCCGGCTCCCGCTGGGGGCTGCGCCCGACGCCGTCGTACGGCCATTACGCCGCGCAAAGCCCGTATCGGCCGATCAGCGCCGACGTCCGCCAGATGCCGCGCCCGCCGGGCGGCGGCAACGTCCCGTTGCGCGCCGGTTCGATCCGCGCCGACGTCGCCCGCTACAACGAGGAGCGCGGCGGTCGTCCGATGCCGCCGCCCCGCTCGCAGGAAGAGCCTGCGCACTCGCCGTTTTTCTCCCCGTTCTACCGAAACTGAGCGCCCCGGCGCGCGTCCCCTCGCCGGCTGATGCGAATTCGCCACAGTCGCGCGCAGATTTCCGCTGATTTTCCCGCCGCATTGCGCTATCTTTCGCGCCCGGCACGCGCATGCCACGCCGCCGCCCGCCCGTGCGACCGCGTTCGCGCCGGGCCGCCGCCGTGCATCCGGCCATGGATACGTTCCGCGAAGTTAAGGCTGGCGCTATACCAGCAATAAGTGTGCGCAATTTTGACCGGACGAATGATCCGTAAAGATGGCTGCGCCCCATACGACGCAAGCACTCGGCTCCAAAAAACAACGCTCGCGCCACTTATCGACTATTCGACAAAACCTGGAGATCCCATGAAAGCATTCGCTCGCCGTGCGTCGCGCACGTCCGTCAAGCTGATCGCCGCAGCCGCCTGCGTGGCGGCCGCCGCACCCGTCCATGCGCAGTCGAGCGTCTCGCTCTACGGTCAGGTCGACGAATGGGTCGGCGCCACCAAGTTCCCGGGCGGCAATCGGGCGTGGAACGTGTCGGGCGGCGGCATGTCGACGTCGTACTGGGGCCTGCACGGCGCGGAGGACCTCGGCGGCGGCTACAAGGCGATCTTCACGATGGAGAGCTTCTTCCGCGCGCAGAACGGTCAGTACGGCCGCTTCCAGGGCGACACGTTCTTCGCGCGCAACGCGTACGTCGGCATCAGCTCGCCGTACGGCACGGTGACGGCAGGCCGCCTGACGACGCACCTGTTCCTGTCGACGATCCTGTTCAACCCGTTCTACGACTCGTACACCTTCTCGCCGATGGTGTACCACGTGTTCCTCGGCCTCGGCACGTTCCCGACCTATCCGAGCGACCAGGGCGCGGTCGGCGATTCGGGCTGGAACAACGCGCTGTCGTACACGTCGCCTTCGTTCGGTGGCCTGAATTTCGGCGCGATGTACGCACTCGGCAACCAGGCCGGCGACAACCGTTCGAAGAAGTGGAGCGCGCAGTTCAACTATGCGAACGGCCCGTTCGCGGCGACCGCCGTCTATCAGTACGTGAACTTCAACAACGGCCCGCAGGATCTGAGCGCGCTCGTGACCGGCATGAAGAGCCAGGGCATCGCGCTGGTCGGCGCGACCTACGACCTGAAGCTCGTGAAGCTGTTCGGCCAGTACATGTACACGAAGAACGACCAGGTCGCGGGCAGCTGGCACGTGAACACCGCGCAGGGCGGCGTGTCGGTGCCGCTCGGCGTGGGCAACGCGATGGCGTCGTATGCGTACTCGCGCGACGCGGGCGGCCTCGACCAGACGCGCCAGACCTGGGCCGTCGGCTACGACTATCCGCTGTCCAAGCGCACCGACGTCTACGCGGCCTACATGAACGACCACATCAGCGGCCTGTCGACCGGCAACACGTTCGGCGCAGGCATCCGCGCGAAGTTCTGACGCGCACGCGCGATCGGCGCGCCGGCCGCGCGCGTCAATCGCGCGTTTTGGCTGCATGTTTTCCCGCCCGAAACGGCGCCGCCACCCGCGGCGCCGTTTTGCCTTTCTTGACCTTTCTGTTTCCTCGCCTTTGTTACCCTATCTCGTAATTGGTTGATTCCCCCGGGATTGCGAGCTAGTTCGATGGATACCCTCGTCAGCATGAATGTGTTTCGCTACGTCGTCGAAGTGGGCAGCTTCGTCGGCGCGGCGGAGCGCATGCAGATGTCGGCGGCGATGGCGAGCAAGCACGTGATGCACCTCGAGCAGCAGCTCGGCGCGCGGCTGCTGCATCGCACGACACGACGCGTCGCGCCCACCGAGGCCGGACGTGAATACTATGAGCGCCTCGTGCAGGCGCTGTCCGAACTCGACGAAGCCGGTCAGGCCGTCGGCGCCGCGAGCGTGGTGCCGCAGGGCCGGCTGCGCGTGACGTCGCTGTCCGCGTTCGGGCTGCGGCACGTGATGCAGGCCGTCACCGATTACGCGGGTCGGTTCCCGGACGTGACGGTCGACATGACGCTCTCCGATCGCGTGGTCGACCTGATCGAGGAAGGCTACGACGTCGCGGTGCGCGCGGCGCCGAACGGCCTGAAATCGTCGTCGCTGGTCGCGCGCCAGATCGCGACCGCGCACATCCTGCTGGTCGCGTCGCCCGAGTATCTCGAGAAGCGTGGCACGCCGCAGACGATCGCCGATCTCGCGAACCACAACTACCTGCGGCGCGATTCGAATTCGACGATGCTCGATTCGCTGGTGATCGACGCGGCCGCCGCGTCGCGCGTGAGCCTGAACGGCAACCTGATCGTGAACCATCTCGAAGGGCTGCGCGCGGCCGTGCTCGCCGGCGCGGGCATCGCGCTGCTCGGCACCGAAGTGGTCGGCGACGACATCGAGTCGGGTCGGCTCGTGCCGGTGCTGCTCGATTCGGTGCCGCCGCACGAGGCGCCGATCTACGCGGTGTACGCGAGCCGTCGTCACGTGTCCGCGAAGGTGCGCTCGTTCGTCGACTTCCTGGCTGCGCGCTTCGAAGGGCAGTCGTTGTGCCCGTCCATCGAAGCGCGTCTGCGCGTGCTGCCGATCACGCGGATGAAGCGCGCGGTCTGACCCGCATCGTCCGCCGCGGCGGGGCAATAAAAAAAGCGCGAACCGCTGCGGTTCGCGCTTTTTGCTTGGCTCGACGATTTCGCGTCGATGGCGGCCGCGATGGCCGCCGCCTCCGTCAGCGCGGGATGCCGAGCCGCGCCTTCGCGTCGTCGTATTCGCGCTTGAGCCGCTCGACGAGCGCACCCACGCTCGGCAGGTCGTCCATCAGGCCGACGCCCTGGCCCGCACCCCAGATGTCCTTCCACGCCTTCGTTTTGTCGCTGCCGAAATTCATCTTGGTCTTGTCGGATTCCGGCAGCGCGTCCGGATCGAGGCCGGCCTTCTCGATGCTCTCGCGGATGTAGTTGCCGTGCACGCCCGTGAAGAGGTTCGTGTAGATGATGTCCGACGATTTCGCGTTCAGGATCGCGTGCTTGTAGTCGTCGATCGCGTGCGCTTCCTGCGTCGCGATGAAACGCGTGCCCATGTACGCGAAGTCGGCGCCCATCGCTTGCGCGGCGAGGATCGAGCCGCCGTTCGCGATCGAGCCGGACAGCACGATCGGACCGTCGAAGATCTTGCGGACTTCGCCGACCAGCGCGAACGGCGACGTCGTGCCCGCGTGGCCGCCGGCGCCGGCCGCGACGAGGATCAGCCCGTCGACGCCCGCTTCGAGCGCCTTCTGCGCGTGGCGCAGGTTGATCACGTCGTGCAGCACGATGCCGCCGTAGCTGTGCACCGCGTCGACGATCTCGCGCGCCGGTGCGCGCAGGCTCGTGATGAAGATCGGCACCTTGTGCTCGACGCACACGCGCACGTCGTGTTCGAGCCGCGCGTTCGACTGGTGGACGATCTGGTTGACCGCGATCGGGCCGATCACCGCATCGGGATGTTTCGCCTTGTGGTCGGCGAGTTCCGACTGGATCTGCGTGAGCCACTCGTCGAGCAGTTCGGCCGGGCGCGCGTTGAGCGCGGGGAACGAGCCGACGATGCCCGCCTTGCATTGCGCGAGCACGAGTTCGGGGTAGCTGACGATGAACATCGGCGACGCGATGACGGGGAGCGTCAGGTTCTGCAGGACGGTGGGCAATGCCATGTGATGTCTCCAGTCTCCGGGGGCGTTGCGGTCGGACGGTGATTCGAGTGTAGCTGTGGAATGCGTTCGTTCATATTAATACGAACGGTCGTGCGATTCTACGCGAGCTTAACAAACTGCGCGGTGTGCCGGCAATCGAGTGAGTGTTCTCTTTCTATGGTTTCGGGTGCTTACCCCGCTGTGAAGACGCGCCGGCGCTCCTAAAATAGCCGCCATAACAAACCAACGAGAAACAAACCATGTCGTTTGAGGCGTTTGCACCGTTTCGCGTGACGGTGCAGGACACCGACATTTTCGGTGTCAAAGGAGGCACGGGGCCGCCGCTGCTGTTGCTGCACGGCCATCCGCAGACCCACATGATCTGGCATCGTGTTGCCGCGACGCTCGCGGATCACTTCACGGTGATCGCCACCGACCTGCGCGGCTACGGCGCATCGGGCCGGCCGCCGAGCGACGCGCGGCACACGCCGTATTCGAAACGCGCGATGGCGGCGGACCAGGTCGCCGTGATGCGGCATTTCGGCTTCGAGCATTTCCACGTATGCGCGCACGATCGCGGCGCGCGGGTCGCGCACCGGCTCGCGCTCGATCACGCGGATGCCGTCGAGCGGATGATGCTGCTCGACATCGCGCCGACGCTCGCGATGTACGAGAAAACCGATCGCGCGTTCGCGACCGCGTATTTCCACTGGTTCTTCCTGATCCAGCCGGCGCCGCTGCCCGAGACGCTGGTCGGCGCGCACACCGATGCGTACATCGAGCGCGTGATGGGCAACCGGTCGGCCGGGCTGGCGCCGTTCGCGCCGGAGGCGCTCGACGCGTACCGGGCGGCGCTCGCGCAGCCGGGCGCCGTGCACGCGATGTGCGAGGACTACCGCGCGTCGGCGACGATCGATCTCGAGCACGACCGTGCGGATCTCGAACGCGGCAACAAGGTCGCGTGCCCGCTGCGCGTGCTGTGGGGCGAGCACGGGATCGTCGGCCGCTGCTTCGATCCGCTCGACGAATGGCGGCGCGTCGCGCGCGACGTCAGCGGCCGTGCGCTCGACTGCGGGCACTACATTCCCGAAGAGGCGCCGGCCGCGCTGATCGACGAACTGCTCGCATTCTTCGACGCGCGCGACGCGGCTGCGTGACGGTGCGTGCAGGCGGCCGGCGCGGGTCGCCCGCGCCTCGGCGGGGCGTGCCGCTCGCGGCTCAGCGGTGCGCGTGCTCGTCTTCGGCGAGCGGCGGCAGGCGGCGCGGCACGGGCGTCGATTTCACGATCGCGGTGCTCGTCTCCGCGCGCTCCGTCACCTTCGACAGGATGTCGTCGAGATGCTCGATCGTGCGCAGGTAGAGCCGACAGATGAAGCAGTCGTCGCCGGTGACCTTGTCGCATTCGACGAATTCGGGAATCCGCCGCAGCAACTCCTCGACCAGATGCAACTGGCCCGGCAGCGGCTTCACGCGGACGATCGCCTGCAGCGTGTAGCCGAGCGCGCGCGGGTCGAGCTCGACGGTGAACGCGGCGATCACGCCTTGCGCCTCGAGCCGCCGCACGCGGTCGGCGGTCGCGGGCGCCGACAACCCGATCTGCCGGGCGAGTTCGCTGGTCGCGATGCGGGCGTCGTCGGCCAGCGCGGCGACGATCGCGCGGTCGGTCGCGTCGAGCGACGCGACGGCAGGCGGGGAAAGGCGTTTCGGCATGATTGCTTTGCTTTCGAAGGTGAATCGGCTGATTCACTTCAGTTTAGCCGTGGTTGCGGCGAAAGCAAGTTTCTAGAATCGAAGTCATCCACTCTCTTCAACGGAGTTCCTGATGGCCACGAATGAAATTCGCCGCGGCGCCGCCGAGATGATCGTCGCGATGCTGATGTCCGGCACGATCGGCTGGCTCGTGATGTCGTCGCAGCAGCCGCTGACCAATGTCGTGTTCTTCCGCTGCGTATTCGGCACCGCGACGCTCGCGATCGTCTGTGCGGCGTTCGGTTTCCTGCGCCGCTCGCTGTTCTCGCCGCGGATGCTCGTGCTCACGATGTTCGGCAGCCTCGCGATCGTCGCAAACTGGCTGCTGCTCTTCGCCGCCTATTCGCGCGCGTCGATCTCGATGGCGACCGCTGTCTACAACACCCAGCCGTTCATGCTCGTCGCGCTCGGCGCCATCGTGTTCCGCGAGCGGATCACCGCGTCGACGGTCGCGTGGCTCGTGCTCGCGTTCGCGGGGCTGGTGTTCGTGGTGCGCGTGGAGCCGGCCGTGCTCGCGGTGCCCGGCGAATACCTGGAAGGGGTCGCGCTGTCGCTCGGTGCGGCGTTCCTGTATGCGATCTCGTCGATCATCACGAAGCACCTGAAGGGCACGCCGCCGCATCTGCTCGCACTGCTGCAGGTCGGCCTCGGCGTCCTGCTGCTTGCGCCGTTCGCACACTTCGACACCTTGCCGGCGACGGTCGGGCAATGGGCCGACCTGATCGTGCTGGGCATCGTCAACACCGGGCTGATGTACGTGCTGCTGTACGGCGCGGTCCAGAAGCTGCCGACCGCGATGACGGGCGCGCTGTCGTTCGTCTATCCGGTCGTTGCGATCGTCGTCGATCGTGTCGCGTTCGGGCAGACGCTCGCGTGGACGCAGGTGGTCGGCGCGCTCTTGATCCTGCTCGCGGCGGCCGGCGTGAACCTCGGCTGGCGCATCGTGCCGGCGCGTCGCACGGCGGTCGGCAACTGATACGGTCAGACGATTCGGCGCCGTGGCGGGCTCATGCAGCGGCCGTCGAAGGGGCGAGTCGGGAACGGAGATTGCGCTTGAAACGACGCCCAGCGGACGCCGCGCGCACTCGGAAAAGCGCTGTAAGAAGTTGTAGGGAAACACCCGATGCGATGCGGCCGCGTCGCTCGTATGATGCGGGCTGTGACGTTGATCACGTTCACAGGATTCCGATCTCGATGCCGTTCGCCCGTGAGGCTGAACGGCTTTTTTTTATGTCTCGCTGCCTGCGATCAGGCGCCGCCGTGCGTCGAGCCGCGCGAGCAGCGCGCGCCGCGCGTCGTCGTCCGACGTATGCCATCCCTTGATCTCGCCGCGCGTGCGCAGGCAGCCCGCGCACCAGTCGGTGCGCGGATCGATCCGGCAGACGTCGGTGCACGGCGACGCGACCGTGGCGACCGGCATCGTCACGTCGCTCATGCGGACTCCCGCAACGCGACGTCCGCGACCGGCGCGCCGGTGAGCGACACGAGTTCGTGCGGCGACAGGTTGAACACGGCGTGCGGATGGCCGGCGGCGGCCCACAGGCTGTCGAGCGCGAGCAGATCGGCGTCGATCAGCGTGACGGGTTCGACCAGATGGCCGATCGGGCAGACGCCGCCGATCGCATAGCCGGTGTTGTCGCGCACGAACTTCGCGTCCGCGCGGCCGACCGGGCCGACCTGTTCGGCGACCTTCCTTTCGTCCACGCGGTTGACGCCGCTCGCAATCACCAGCACGGGCGCGCCGTCGGCCTGCCGGCGAAACAGGATCGACTTCGCGATCTGCGCGACCGAGCAGCCGAGCCCGGCCGCGGCCTCGGCCGACGTCTTGCCGGTTTCGGCGAGCATCACGATGCCTTTCGCATGGCCGCGCTCGCGCAGCAGCAGCGCGACGCGTCGCGCGGAATCGGGGAGGGAATCGAATGAAGCGGGTGTCGTCATGTTGATGAATCCGTGGAGTGGCGCGATCAGACGCAGTTCGCGGCGTCGGCCGCGCTCCGTGCTTTCGCGAGCAGTGCACGACCGGCGCGCGACACGTTCGCGCGGCCGATCGCGTTCGAGATGAAATCGCCGGCGGCGACGACCTGCGCGAGGTCGATGCCGGTTTCGATGCCGAGGCCCTGCATCAGGTACAGCACGTCCTCGGTCGCGACGTTGCCGGTCGCGCCCTTCGCGTACGGGCAGCCGCCGAGGCCCGCGACCGATGCGTGAAAGATCTCGATCCCTTCGAACAGCGCCGCGTAGATGTTCGCGAGCGCCTGGCCGTAGGTGTCGTGGAAGTGGCCCGACAGGCGTTCGCGCGGGAACACGCGCGTGACGGCCGCGAGCACTTCGCGCGTGCGCTTCGGCGTGCCGACGCCGATCGTGTCGGCGATGTCGATCTCGTCGCAGCCGAGCGCGGCGAACCGTTCGACGACGTCGACCACCGACGCGACCGGCACCTCGCCCTGGTACGGGCAGCCGAGCGTGCACGACACGCTGCCGCGCAGCCGCAGGCCCGCATCCTTCGCGGCTTTCGCGACGGGCTCGAAGCGCGCGATGCTCTCGGCGATGCTGCAGTTGATGTTCCGCTGCGAGAACGCCTCGCTCGCCGCGCCGAAGATCACGACTTCGTCGGCCCGTGCCGCGACCGCATTCTCGAAGCCCTTCAGGTTCGGCGTGAGCACCGAGTACACGGTGCCCGGGCGACGCTCGATGCCGGCCATCACGTCGGCGCCGTCGGCCATCTGCGGCACCCATTTCGGCGACACGAACGACGCGGCCTCGACGTTGCGGAAGCCGGCGCGCGACAGCCGGTCGACGAGCGCGATCTTCACCTCGGTCGGCACGAAGGTCTTCTCGTTCTGCAGCCCGTCGCGCGGGCCGACTTCGACGATCTTGACGGCGGTGGGGAACGTCATGGTTGTCTCCTGGTTTCTCTTTGTGGCGGAATTCAGTAGCCGCGCGCGTAGTCGACGATGCCGCTGACGGGCGCCCCGCGCTCGAACGCGCGGATCTTGCCGGCGATCTGCTCGACGGCTTCCGCGCGCAGCGTCTCGGCCGAGCTGTGCGGCGTGATCGTGATGCGCGGCGTACGCCAGAACGGATGGTCGTCCGGCAGCGGTTCGTGCTGGAACACGTCGAGCGTGGCCGCGGCGACCTGGCCGCTCGCGAGCGCGTCGAGCAGGTCGGCTTCGACGAGATGCGCGCCGCGCGCGACGTTGACGACGTACGCGCCGGGCGCGAGCCGCGCGAATGCGCGCGACGACAGGATGCCGTCGGTGTCGCGCGTGCTCGGCAGCAGGTTGACGAGCACCTTCGCGCCGTCGATGCACGCGTCGAACGCGCCGTCGCCGGCGAAGGTCGTGACGCCGTCGAGCTGCTTCGCGCTGCGGCTGTAGCCGCGCACCGGCACGCCGAGGGCGGCGAGCGCGCGGGCGACTTCGGCGCCGAGCACGCCGAGCCCGAGGACCGCGACGGTGAAGTTCGCGCGCGCATGCGGCTCGAGCGGCTGCCAGCGGCGCTCGCGCTGCTGCAGGTCGTATTCGTCGAAACGGCGCAGGTAGCGCAGCACCGCGTGCGTCACGTATTCGACCATCTGCTGCGCCATGCCCGAATCCTCGAGCCGCACCAGCGGCACGTGCGCGGGCAGCGTGCCCGGATGCGCGCGGTCGAGCGCGAGCAGCGCATCGACACCCGCGCCGAGGTTGAAGATCGCGCGCAGGCCGTCGCGCGGCGCGAACAACTCGCGCGGCGGGCGCCACACGAGCGCGTAGTCGGCGGCAGCCGTATCGCCCGGCTGCCACGCGCGCAGTTCGGCTTCCGGCAGCGCACGCGCGATCTCGTCGCGCCATGCGCCGGCGTCCTGATGCGGCGAGTAGAACAGGATCTTCATTGCGTGAGGGCGCGCGCGCCGGCAAGGCGCGCCGCGGGAACGGCAAGCGAAGCCGGGTGCAGCGCACCGGCGGACGTAGCGGACATCGGGCGTCTCCTGACGAGCGGTCCGGCGCGTCGGCGCGGGGACCGGTTCCGTGTGAAGCTGACGGGAAGCCCACATTCTACGGTTTCGCGGCACATCGCGCCGTCGTGCGGGACGGGCGGCCGGTGCGGGCCGCCGTCACGCGGCCACCGGCCGCCACCGCGGCACCGGTCGTGCAAAAGCAAAGCACAAAATATTGGTTCGGCCGCCGCGTACCCGGCGCCACAATCGAACCTCGTCTTCAAGCAAGCGAGGGCAATCATGCGCGCATGCAGCAAATCGGCGTGGCCGCCGCGGCTCGTCACCGTTCCGGGCCTGCACGGCAGCGAAGGCGCCCACTGGCAGACCTGGCTCGAGCGGCAGTTCCCGCGCTCGTTGCGCGTCGAGCAGCACGACTGGGATGCGCCCGATCTCGCGGGCTGGGCGCAATCGGTGCGGGCGCTGCTCGATCGCGAGCGCGGCTCGTTCGTGCTCGCCGCGCACAGCTTCGGCTGCCTCGCGGCCGCGCATGCGCTCGCGCAGTGGCCGCACGTGGGCGATGTCGCGGGCGTGCTGTTCGTCGCGCCGGCCAGCCCGAAGAAATTCACGTTTGCCGGGCCGTTCGACGCGCGCCGGCTCGCGGTGCCGTCGATCGTGATCGGCAGCGAGACCGATCCGTGGATGCCGCTCGCCGATGCGCGCACGCTCGCGCAGCGCCTGGGCAGCGCGTTCGTGAACCTCGGCGACGCCGGGCACATCAACACCGCGGCCGGCTTCGGGCCGTGGCCGCGCGCGAAATACTTCATCGACACGCTGGTGCATTGCGCGGCGCCGCTGCGCTTTCGCGACGCCGACGACGGCTTCGAGGCCGCGCTCGTCGATCGCGCGCTCGCGCACGCGGTCTGACGGGCTGGCCGCGCGGCGCAGGCTGCGCGGCGGCTGCCGCGGCATGTCGCGCCGATGACGCGCCGATGACGCGCCGGCCTGAAGCCGGCCGGCGCTGAATCGCTCGGCCGGCCGTTCTCGATGTGGCTCGCGAAGCGGCGCGCGAACGTGCCGTTTGCGCCGCCGTCCACCCCACCGTTACGTCATACCCGTCACGCCTCCGCACGAGCGCCTGCTGCTCTGTGCGAGCGGTGCCGACTCCTGTCAGGTTACGAAGGAATCAACCCGGCGACGAGGCGGCGGCGCTCGATGCGGCCGCGTTCGTGGCGGGCTTCGCATCGTCGTCGTCATCGGGCGGGTAGTGCACGACGGGCGGCGCGAGCGGCGCGGCATCGGATGCGGCGGCGTTCGCGGGCGCGTCGCTGTTGAACGCGCTGGCGGCGCCGCTCGATGCGCCGGCCTGCGGCGCGGCGTCGGTCGCGTGAGCGTCGGGCGGTGCGTCGTCGCTGCAGGCGGCGAATACGGCGGCACACAGAACGACGGCGACGGAAACGCGACGCATGACTTCTCTCTCCTGGCAGGCTGATCGGGAAACGTTTTCGAGTATGCCGCCGCGATGCGACGTTTCGGTGAATCGTTGGCGATCGGGGCGCGATCGCGACATGTTTTCGTCAGGCCGACCGCGCGCCTTCGCGGCGATCCGCCTGCACGCATGGCGGAATTTTCCAGCAGACGCGGATGCTGCGCGCATTTACACGGCGCGCAACTTCCCAACCCGGCCACCGCGAAGCGGCCGCCATGCGCGCCATTGGTGATGCGACCGGCAACTTGCGATCGACGGGCGGCCGGTTTCGCCCGAAAACCGGGCGTTATTGCCGCTTCGTCAGTGAACTGCCAGCCGCGCGTCAGCGTGGCGTCATGAACGCGCGATCTCGGGCGCCCGAGCCTGGCGATCGCTTGTGCGCGCCGCGGCCCGGCGCCGGCACGCTGCAGGGGCGCGGCTTCCCGCGGTGGCGCGGCACCGGAATTGCTCGTTTGCCGATCCGCGTGCCGACCGCGCTGCCTTCCGGGTACGAGCGGCACATCCGCGTCCCTCCACCATGGAGCGAGCACAAGCCATGTCCAGCGATCGATCCGATTCTCCGTCCGCCGAACCGGCGCGCGATGCCGCCCCGTCGCCGCTCGGGCCCGGCCATCCCGTGGCGCCGCCGTTGCCGCACGATACGCCGTCCAGCGCCGCGCGGCGCCGCTTCCTGCAATCCGCGGCGGCTGCCGCGACCGTCAGCGCCGCATCGCACGTTCATTCGCAGCCGCCGCACGCGGCAGCGCAGCCGGCCGCGCCGCGCCGCGATACGGCGCCGGCGCAGCCCGTGCGTCTCGACATCAACGGGCGCGCGTACACGCTGCAGCTCGAACCGCGCGTGACGCTGCTCGACGCGCTGCGCGAATACGCCGGCCTCACGGGCACGAAGAAGGGCTGCGACCGCGGGCAGTGCGGCGCGTGCACGGTGCTCGTCGACGGGCGGCGCATCAACGCATGCCTGACGCTCGCGGTGATGCACGAAGGCGAGCGGATCACGACCGTCGAAGGGCTGGCGCGCGACGGCGTGCTGAGCCCGGTGCAGCGCGCGTTCGTCGAATACGATGCGTTCCAGTGCGGCTACTGCACGTCCGGCGAGCTCTGCTCCGCGACCGCGCTGCTCGACGAGTTCGCGGCCGGCGCCGGGAGCGCCGCCACCGACGACGTGCGGCGTCGCCCCGCGCGCCTGTCCGACGACGAGATCCGCGAGCGCATGAGCGGCAACCTGTGCCGGTGCGGCGCGTACCCGAACATCGTCGCCGCCGTGCGCGCCGCGCATGCGGCGCACGGCTAGCCGACGGAGGGCACCGCAATGGAAGCGATCTCCTACGAGCGCGCGACCGACGTCGCCGGCGCCGTGCGCGCGGCGCAGCGGCCCGGCACGGCCTTCATCGGCGGCGGCACGAACCTGCTCGACCTGATGAAGGGCGGCGTCGCGCGGCCCGTCACGCTCATCGACATCACGCGGATCGCGGGCCTCGATACGGTCGATGCGCTGCCCGGCGGCGGTATGCGCATCGGTGCGCTCGTGCGCAACAGCGATGCGGCCGATCATCCGCGCCTGCGCGCCGGCTATCCGCTGCTGTCGCAGGCGTTGCTCGCCGGGGCGTCCGCGCAATTGCGCAACATGGCGACCGTCGGCGGCAACCTGATGCAGCGCACCCGCTGCCCGTATTTCTACGACCCCGCGTTCGCGCAGTGCAACAAGCGCGAGCCGGGCAGCGGCTGCGCGGCGATCGGCGGCCACAACCGGATGCACGCGATCCTCGGCGCCAGTCCGCACTGCGTGGCGGTGAACCCGTCGGACATGAGCGTCGCGCTCGCCGCGCTCGATGCCGTCGTGCAGGTGAGCGGCCCGCGCGGCGCACGGCAGATTCCGATCGCGTCGTTTCACCGCTTGCCGGGCGATCGCCCCGATCTCGACACGACGCTCGAACCGGGCGAGCTGATCACCGCGGTGGACTTGCCGCCGCCGCGCTACGCCGACCATGCGCACTATCTGAAAGTGCGGGATCGCGCGAGCTACGCGTTCGCGCTGGTGTCGGTCGCGGCCGCCTTGCGGATGGACGGCCCGCACGTTGCCGACGCGCGGATCGCGCTGGGCGGCGTCGCCCACAAGCCGTTGCGGGCGCTGGAGGCGGAAGCGCATCTCGCGGGCCGCACGCCGACCGACGCGACGCTGCGCGAGGCGGCCGCGCTGGCGTTGCGCGATGCGCGGCCGCTCGACGGCAATGGATTCAAGGTCGCGCTCGCGCAGCGGGCGATCGTCCGTGCGGTCGCAACGGCAGCCGCCACGACGGGAGGTGTCGCATGAACACGTTGACGGGACAGCCGCTCGACCGTGTCGACGGCGTACTCAAGGTGACGGGCGGCGCGCACTACGCGGCCGAGTTTGCCGATGCGCGGCTCGCGCACGCGGTGCTCGTGACGAGCACGATCGCATCCGGGCGCATCGAATCGATCGATGCGGCGCGCGCCCGCGCGATGCCGGGCGTGCTGATCGTGATCACGCACGAGAACGCGATGCGGCTGCCCGACGGCGGCCGGCCGCCGCTGTCGCCGCCCGCCGGGCGCCGGCTCACGTTGTTGCAGGACGACACGGTGCGCTACAGCAACGAGCCCGTCGCGGTCGTCGTCGCCGAGACGCTCGAGCAGGCGACCGACGCCGCGAACGCCGTGCAGGTGCGCTATCGCGCGAGCGAGGCCGTGCTCGATTTCGCGCAGGCGAAGCACGGCGCGCGCGTGCCGCCGAAACAGCAGGGGCGTGCGATGGACACGCTGCGCGGCGACCTCGATGCCGGCCTGCGCGAAGGCGCGGTGCGCATCGACGCAACCTATACGACGCCGATGCAGCACCACAACCCGATCGAGCCGCACGCGACGATGGCGCGCTGGGACGGCCCGATGCTCACGCTGCACGATGCGACGCAGGGCGTGTCGGGCGCGAGCGCGGCGGTGGCCGCGGTCTTCGGCATCGCACCGGAGCAGGTGCGCGTGATTTCGCCGTTCCTCGGCGGCGGCTTCGGCTGCAAGGGTTCGTCGTGGTCGCACGTGTCGTTGTGCGCGATGGCGGCGAAGCAGGTCGGGCGCCCGGTTCGGCTCGCGCTGACGCGGCCGCAGATGTTCGGCCCGGTCGGCGGGCGGCCGTTCACCGAGCAGCGCATCGTGCTGGCCGCGCGCCAGGACGGGGCGTTGACGGCGATGCGCCACGACACGATCGCCACCACGTCGACGTTCGAGGACTGGATGGAGACCTGCGGGATGCCGTCGCGCATCCTGTACGCGGTGCCGAACCACGCGACCACGCACCGGATCGTGTCGCTGAACGTCGGCACGCCGACGTTCATGCGCGCGCCCGGCGAGGCGTCCGGCTCGTTCGCGCTGGAATCGGCGATGGACGAGCTTGCGTGGCGGCTCGGCATGGATCCGGTCGCGCTGCGGCTCGCGAATTACGCGGAAGTCGATCCGCAGGACGGCAAGCCATGGTCGAGCAACGCGCTGCGCGAATGCTACCGCGTCGGCGCGCAGCGCTTCGGTTGGTCGCGCCGTGCCGGCGCGCCGCGCACGATGCGCGACGGCGACACGCTGATCGGCCTCGGGATGGCGGCCGCCACGTATCCGGCGAACCGCAGCGAGGCGTCGGCGCGTGCGCGGATCTTGCCGGACGGCACGGCCGAAGTCGCGTCGGGCACGCAGGACATCGGCACCGGCACCTACACCGTGATGACCCAGGTCGCGGCCGATGCGCTCGGTTTCGCGCCGCGGAACGTGCGCTTCGTGCTCGGCGATTCCAGCCTGCCGCGCGCGCCGGTATCGGGCGGCTCGCAGTCGGCGGCGAGCGTGGCGCCGGCCGTGCGCGAGGCCGCGTGGCAGGCGCGCGCGAAGCTGATCGCGCTGGCGATCGCCGATCCGGGGTCGCCGCTGCACGGCGCCGCGGCCGATGACGTGACGGTCGACAACGGCTGGATCGTGCATCGCGGCGCGCCGTCGCGGCGCGATCCGGCCGCGGCGGTGCTCGCGCGCGCGGGCGGTCGACTGATCGACGCGCAGGCGACGACGAAGCCGGGCGACGAGAAGTCGCGCTACGCGTCTCACTCGTTCGGCGCGGTGTTCGCGGAAGTGCGCGTGGACGCCGAGCTCGGCACGATCCGCGTCCCGCGCATCGTCGGCGTGTACAGCGTCGGCCGTCTGCTCAACGCGAAGACCGCGCGCAGCCAGTTGATCGGCGGAATGGTATGGGGACTGGGTACCGCGCTCGAGGAGGGTTCGCATCTCGACGTGCGCCACGGCCGCTTCACGAACGCGAATCTTGCCGAATATCACGTGCCCGTGAACGCGGACATCGGCGCGCTCGACGTGAGTTTCGTCGACGAAAGCGACACGCATTTCAATCCGCTCGGCATTCGCGGCATCGGCGAGATCGGCATCACCGGCGTGCCGGCCGCGATCGCCAATGCGGTTTATCACGCAACCGGCGTGCGGGTGCGCGACTTGCCGATCACGCTCGACAAGGTGGCGATGCCGACGCGTGCGTGAGCCGCGACGTCAGCGCCGCGGCGTCCTGCGCCGCACTTCGCTGCGCAGCCAGTCGAGCCAGGTGCGGATCGCCGCCTCGTGCGGATGGCCGGGGCGCCATACGACGTAGTGCGCATACACGTCGGCGATGCGCACCGTCGACACGCGCACGAGCGTGCCGTCCGCGAGTTCGGGCTCGATCAGCGAGCGGCGCGCGAGCGCGACGCCGCGGCCTTGCCGTGCTGCGTCGATCAGCGCGTTCGTATCGGTGAAACGGGGCGCGCGCGCGGATTCGGTGAGGTCGAGCCGCGCGGCCTGGAACCACGGTTCCCACGGTTGCGCGGGATGGCGCAGCAGCGTCGCGCGGACGAGGTCGGCCGGCGTGCGCGGGGCGACGCCGTCGCGATTGCGGTAGGCGGGGCTCGCGACCGGAAAGATCGTCTCGTTCATCAGCTTCTCGGCGACGACGCCGGGCCAGGTGCCGGGCCCGTAGCGCAG
This sequence comes from Burkholderia sp. IO2, assembly GCF_029522185.1. Classification (NCBI taxonomy): domain Bacteria; kingdom Pseudomonadati; phylum Pseudomonadota; class Betaproteobacteria; order Burkholderiales; family Burkholderiaceae; genus Burkholderia; species Burkholderia sp. IO2. Next base: position 25,243 of record NZ_JAKWFH010000056.1, read on the forward strand.
CGCGACGTCGATGCGGTCGCGCTTGCGCAGCGGCGCGAGCGCCACGTCCGGATGGAGCACGATCGAGATGTGCGGATGCGCGGCGGAGAAGCGCGGCAGGCGCGGCGCGAGCCAGCGCTCGGCGACGCTCGGCAGCACGCTGACGTTCAGCGTCACGTCGCAGGTGCGCGGGCGGCGGCGCACCGCCAGCGCGGGTTCGAACGCGCGTTCGAGCACGCTCAGGCCCTGGCGAACCTGCAGTGCGAGGGCATGCGCGGCGTGCGTCGGCGTCGCACCGTTGCGCTCGCGCGTGAACAGCGGATAGCCGAGCTGCGCCTCGAGCGCGCGGATGTGCTGGCTGACCGCCCCTTGCGTGAGCGCGAGTTCGTCGGCCGCACGCGTGAAGCTCTGCAGCCGCACGGCAGTTTCGAACGCGCGCAGCGTCTGCAGCGGAGGGAGGTGGATGCGTCGCATACGGGTATTAGTAACACTAATGTCCTAGCACGACAATTCATCGTTTGCCGCGTATCGGTACGCGTTCCTACACTCGGTTCCGTCTTCCACAGCCCCATCGGGCCACACCGCCATGAACGCCTATCGTCTCTACCTTTCGCCGGGCGCCTGCTCGCTTGCCGCCCACATCGCGCTGGAGGAAACCGGCGCGCCGTTCGACGTCGAAATCGTGTCCGTGCGCGAACAGCAGAACCTCGAAGCGCGCTATCTCGCGATCAACCCGAAGGCGCGCGTGCCCGTGCTCGCGATTCCGGGCGAGCCGCGCGTGCTGACCGAAACGCCGGCGATCCTCACGTATCTCGCGCGCCGCTATCCGGACGCGCAACTGCTGCCGCTCGACGATCCGCTGCGCGAGGCGCGCTGCCACGAATGGCTCGCTTGGCTGGTCGGCTGGGTGCATGGCGTCGGGTATGGCGCGCTGTGGCGGCCGGGGCGCTTCATCGACGATCCGGCGCTGCACGGCGCGATCAGCGCGCATGGGCGCGGCACGATCGAGGCCGCGAACGCGTCGATCGAAGCCCTGCTGGCCGACGGGCGCACGTGGGCCGAGCCGGGCGCGCATTCGATCGTCGATCCGTTCCTGCTCGTGCTGTATCGGTGGGGCGTCGCGATCGGGCTCGACATGACGCGGCATCCCGCATGGACCGCTCATGCGCAGCGCGAGGCCGAACGGCCGGCCGCGCGGCGCGCGCTGGCGCGCGAGGCGGCCTGACGGGGGAGCGGGCGTCGCGGGTCCTTGCCGCGACGTCCGAGTGAAACGGGCGGTGGTTATTTCGCCGCGAACAGCGGATAGGTCGCGCCCGCGACCAGCGCGGCCGCGAGCCACACCACGCTCCACGAACTCGCGGCGAGCAGCGGCGGAATCGCGAGCGGCGTCGCGAACAGTCCGAGGTAGACGATCGTGTTCGCCATCCCGAGCGCGGTGCCCGCGTGGTCCGCGCCCGCGAGCGTCGCGAGCTCCGTGTACGCGACGCCATGCCACGCCGACACGCAGATGCCGGCGAACACGAGAATCGCGACGATCGCGGCGAGCGGCACATGCGGGCTGCCGGCCGTCGCCGCCGCGAGCAGCGTGAACGACCCGGCCGCGACGAACACGGAGCCGCGCAGGTACGCGCGTCGATTGCCGTGCCGGTCGGTATGGCGGCCGCTCCACACCCGCATCACCATCGCGCCGAGCTGCAGCGCGACCATCGCCGCGCTGATGCCGGCCAGGCCGAGCCGGCCGAAGTCGTGCAGGAACACCGTCGCGAACGTGAGCACCGCGAATTGCGGCGCGCACAGCAGGCCGATGCCGAGCACGATGCGCCACACGGGGCCGCTCGCGAGCGGGTTGCGCGCGTGGCCGGCGGTCGGTGGCCGTTGGGCGATGCGGCGCGTCGCGACGGGCGCCGCGGCCGGCTCGGCAGGCGGTTCGTGCAGCCAGCGCCAGGTGAGCGCGGCCGATCCCGCGCACAGCAGCATCAGCGCCCCGAACACCGCGGCGAAGCCGGCATGCGACGCGAGCGACGGCAGCAGCGCCGCGCCGAGACCGCCGCCGAGCGGCACGGCCGTCTGGCGGATGCTCATCGCGAGCCCGCGTTCGCGCTCGCCGAACCAGCGCATCACCGCGCGTCCGCTTGAGCCGTTGACGCTGCCGCCGAGCAGGCCGATGCAGCACATGGCCGCGACGACCCGCATCAGCGGCGGCGCCGCGTGCGCGGTCGGGACGACCGTGCCCACCATCAGCGCGAGCATCGCGGCCGTCGCGACGAGCCCGGTCAGCAGCACGCGGCGGTCGCCGAAGCGGTCGGCGGCGATGCCCCACGGCAGCTCGGACAGCGCGACGCCGAAGCCGAGCGCGCCGAGCACGAGGCCGAGCGCGCCGTTGTCGAGGTGATAGGCCGAGCGCATCCACACGGCCGTGGTCGGAATGCCGGCCGCGGCGGCCGAAAAGCTCATGTTCGCGGCGACGCCGGCGGCCAGCACGCGCCAGCGATGGGCCGGCCCGCGCACGTCGCGGGCTGGCGAAGCAGGAGAAACGATGCACGAAGTGTCCATGACGGCAGGCCCGGTTCGAAGTTGACGTCCATAGTCTGGCGGCCTACATTCATCCTGAAAATCGGAAAGTTTTTGATGAATCGTTCGATGAAACAGGATGGTTGAAATGCCTGGACAAGACCTGCCGCGCGACGGCGGCGAGCCGCTCGCGGGGGCCGATGCCGCGCTGGCGCGGCCCAACTTCGATGTCGCGGCGCTGCGCAGCCTCGTCGCGGGCGTGGATCTCGGCAGTTTCGCCAAGGCGGCCGACCGCGTCGCGCGCTCGTCGTCGGCGGTGAGCGCGCAGATCCGCAAGCTCGAGGAGCAGGCCGGCACGCCGTTGTTCGTGAAGGCCGGACGCGGGCTCGCGCTGACCGACGCCGGCAACGCGATGCTGCACTACGCGCGGCGGATGATCGAGCTGAACGACGAAGCGGCCGCGGCCGTGCGTGGCGTGAATCTCGACGGCTGGGTGCGCGTCGGGTTGCAGGAGGATTTCGGCGAAGCGATCCTGCCCGACGTGCTCGGGCGGTTCGCGCGTGCGCATCCGAAAGTGAAGATCGAGGCGCGCGTGGCGCGCAACGCCGATCTGCTCGACCGGCTCGACGCGAACCAGCTCGATCTGGCGCTCGTGTGGGGCGATCCGGCGTCGGCGGCGCTCGTGTCGCGGGCGGGGATCGACAGCGAAGCGATCGCGCAGGTGCCGATGCAATGGATCGGCGCGGCGGCGGGTGGTGGTGCCGGTGTGCCGGATGGCGGCGGGGATGCCGGCGTGACGGGCCGTGTCGACGAAACCGGCGGTCGCGCCGTGCACGCGACGGGCGAGCCGTTGCCGCTCGTCGTGTTCGACCGGCCGTGCCGGTTCTTCGGCGCGGCGACCGATGCGCTCGACCGCGCGGGGGTGCCGTGGCGCGTCGCGTTCACGACGCCGAGCCTGGCCGGGCTATGGGCGGCCGCGGCGGCCGGCCTCGGGCTGACGGTGCGCTCGCATTACGGGCTGCCCGCGTCGGTGCGCGTGCTCGATGCGGCGTCGTGCGGGCTGCCGGCGCTGCCTGGCCTGCCGCTGATCCTGCTGCGGCGCACGTCGTCGGCGACGCCGACGGTCGACCGGCTTGCACGGATCGTGACGCAGGCGGTGCGGGGGGCGACGGGGGCGGAAGGCGCGGCGTTGGCGGCCTGACGACACGTTCGCGATGGTCACTGCCGGTTATCCGACAGCCCCTCTGCCGATTGGCCGAATGGATCGATCGGGCGAACCTGACTACAGTGATGATCATCTGAAACGGAGGTCATCATGCAAAAAGCGAATGTTCCCGGTGCCGGCGCGATCGATCCTGCGCATCGGACGGATGGTTCGATCCGCAGTGACGGGGAACCCGCCGATCAGTCCGCGCCTGCCTCGCTACCAGTTCGGTTCGGGGTCCTGCAGGGACAGGTCCGGATCGCGGACGACTTCGATGCGCCGCTGCCCGATTATCTGCTGGATGCTTTCGAAGGACGGTGATGCGCCTGTTGCTCGATACGCACATCTTCCTGTGGATCGCGACCAACGATCCGAGGCTCAGCACGCGTGCGCGCAGACTGATCTCGGCTGCTGACGAACGCTTCGTCAGCAGCGCGAGCATCTGGGAGGCCGCCATCAAGGCCGGCCTTGGGAAGCTCGACATCGACGTTGGCGAGCTGATCCGCGCAATCAGCGCAAGCGGGATTCGCGAATTACCGGTTCGCGCCGTACATGGAGCCGCGGTGCGCGATTTGCCTCATCACCATCGCGATCCTTTCGATCGATTGCTGGTCGCGCAGGCGCGACATGAACCCCTTCGGCTTGTGACGGCCGACGCGCATCTGGCTCGGTATGGCCGGTCCCTGGTTTTGACAGTTTGAAATAATCCGTCGGGGCGGGATTCATCTGCCGCCAGCGCCATGCGTGGCTTAGCGGCCTATGCCGTGGCGACGTCCGGCTCGATTGCTTCGAGCGCCGCGCAAAGCGCGTCCAACCGTGCTCGCAACCCTTCGCTCGCCGGCACGAACGGCAGCCGCAATCCGTCCTCGCACCACCCTTGCGCGGCGAGCACGGCCTTCACCGGCGCCGGGTTCGGTTCCGCGAACAGCGCCGCGACAAGCGGCTGCAGCGCGACCGACAGGCGCCGCGCATCGGCGAGCCGCCCGTCGCGCAGCCATGCGTGAATCCGCACATGCCAGTCGGGCAGCACGTGCGCGCTGCTCGCGATCGCGCCGTGCGCGCCCGCGCACATCGCCGCGAAGTTCTGGTTGTCGTCGCCGGACAGGATCGCGAGCGGCGTGTCGTGCACCAGCCGGCTCATCCGGTCGAGCGTGCCGCCGCATTCCTTGATGCCCGCGACGCGCGGATCGCGGGCGAGCGCCTGCAGCGTGTCCAGTTCGACGTTCACGCCGGTGCGGTACGGGATGTTGTAGACGAGCACCGGCAGGTCGGCCGCGTCGACGATCGCCTCGACATGGCGGCGGATGCCGTCCTGGGTCGGCCGCACGTAGACGGGCGGCGTGACGAGCAGCCCGTCCGGGCGCAGCGCCGCGAGTTCCCGTGCGCGGGCGGCCGCGAAATGCGTCGCGCTCGCGGTCAGCCCGACGACGATCGGCAGCCCGGGCGCCGCGTCGCGCAGCGTCGCGAACACCGCGTCCTGTTCGCGCGCGTCGAGCAGCACGCCTTCGCCGGTCGTCGCACCCGCGACGAAACCCGCGATGCCCGCGGCCGCATAGTGGCGCGCAAGCCGCGCGAGCGCCGCATGGTCGACCTCGCCGTGGTGGAACGGCGTGATGATCGGCAGCCAGATACCTTCGAAACGTGTGTTCATGCAAAACCTCAGGGTGGAAACGGAGTGGGAAGGAACCGTTCCGCCGGCGGCGTGCCGGAGCGAGGCGTGCGTGCAAGGAGAATGAAACGACCTGCGGGCATCCCGTCCGGCATTCGCCTGACGGGACGCGACGTCCCCGTCAGTCGAGGAGTCGTTTTTTCAGTTTCAGCCCGGCCGCGCGCGCACCTGCCGCGACGGCGGCGAGGATCGAGGGCGAGCGCAGGGTAGCGGACATGGATGAACCGTGAATGGGCTGAGCGGCGATCTTAACACCGGAGCGGCGGCGCGCGCGAGCCCCGGCCGCCGCTTAGCAGGATTCGAGATTTGCTTTCCACGACTGATTGGAAAGCGCGCCGCGCCCGGCCGCTAGAATGCCCGCTTACGTTTCGATGACAGCGCGTACGCGTGCGGTCACGCACACTCACCACCACTGGAAACGGGGCATATCACGATGGCAAGCATCAAGGGGATCGGCCGCTGGCTGCACACGGGCGCGGCGGCGGCGCTGGTCGTGGCGGCGACGGCCGCGCACGCGGACACGTCGATCCTGAACGTGTCGTACGACGTGACGCGCGAGTTGTACAAGGACATCAACGCGAGCTTTGCCGCCGCCTACAAGCAGAAGACCGGCGAGACGGTCACGATCAAGCAGTCGCACGGCGCATCGAGCGCACAGGCGCTGTCGGTGCTGCAGGGGCTGCAGGCCGACGTCGTGACGATGAACCAGCCGAACGACATCGACCTGCTCGCCGAGCGCGGCCAGTTGCTGCCGAAGGACTGGCGCGCACGCTTCCCGGACAACAGCTCGCCGTACTCGACGACGATGGTGTTCCTCGTGCGCAAGGGCAACCCGAAGGCGATCAAGGACTGGAGCGATCTCGCGAAGCCGGGCGTCCAGGTGATCATCGCGAACCCGAAGACGTCGGGCAACGGCCGCTATGCGTATCTCGCCGCATGGGGCTTCCAGAAGCAGAAGGGTGCGACCGACCAGCAGGCGCTCGACTTCGAGAAGGCGATCTTCCGCAACGTGCCGGTGCTCGATTCGGGCGGCCGCGGCGCGACGACGACGTTCACGCAGCGCGGCATCGGCGACGTGCTCGTCACGTTCGAGAACGAGGTCGCGCTGATGGACACGGGCGCATCGGGCGCGCAATTCGACGCGGTGTATCCGTCGGCGAGCATCCTCGCGGAGCCGCCCGTCGCCGTCGTCGACAAGGTGGTCGACAAGAAAGGCACGCGCAAGGTCGCGCAGGCGTATCTGGATTACCTGTACACGCCGGAAGCGCAGGAGATCATCGCGCAGCACCATCTGCGCCCGCGCGACGCGGCCGTGCTGAAGAAGCATGCGGCCGAGTTCAAGGCGCTGAAGACGTTCAGCGTCGAGCAGGTCTTCGGCAGCTGGGCGAACGCGCAGAAGACCCATTTCGCCGACGGCGGCACGTTCGACCAGGTGATCGTCGACCGGAAGTGAGCGCGGCGCGCACGACGCGCGCCCTCGCATGACGACGCAGCCGGCCGCTCCCGCGGCCGGCTTTTTTTGTGCCTGCGCGGCGGATTTCCGTTCCGAGCCGGCCCGCATTCCCGGCCGCCGCCGCGCGTGCTACGCTCATCGCCTCCCTGCAACCGGCGCCGCGCGATGAACGTCGATTCGTCCTCCCCAGCCTCCCGCGGCCGTGGCCGCAAGATCTGGTCGGGCACCCGCCCGGTGATCGCGTACGGGATGCCGCCGCTCGGCTGGCGCGACTTCTACCATCGCGCGCTGACGGTGAGCTGGCCGGTGTTCTTCCTGTCGCTTGCGGTGCTGTTCCTGCTGCTCAACGGCGGCTTCGCGACGCTCTATCTGCTCGGCCATGCGCCGATCGCGAACCAGTCGCCGGCGGGCTTCGGCGGCGCGTTCTTCTTCAGCGTCGAGACGCTCGCGACCGTCGGCTACGGCGACATGCATCCGCAGACGGTCTATGCGCACCTCGTCGCGACGTTCGAGATCTTCGTCGGGATGTCGGGCATCGCGCTGGCCACCGGGCTCGTGTTCGCGCGGTTTTCGCGGCCGCAGGCGAAGATCCTGTTCGCGCGCTACGCGATCGTGCGGCCGCTGAACGGCCGGATGACGCTGATGGTGCGCGCCGCGAATGCCCGCCAGAACGTGATTGCCGAGGCGCAGGCGAAACTGCGGCTGATGCGCGTCGAAGGCACGCACGAGGGCTACTCGCTGCGCAAGATTCACGACCTGCCGCTCGTGCGCAGCGAGCATCCGATCTTCCTGCTCGGCTGGAACCTGATGCACGTGATCGACGAGTCGAGCGCGCTGTTCGGCGAGACGCCCGAATCGCTCGCCGCGCGCGACGCGCAATTGCTGATCACGATCGAGGGCTCGGACGAGACCACCGCGCAGGTCATGCAGGCGCGTCATGCGTGGGCGCATGGCGAGATCCGCTGGCGCCACCGCTATGTCGACCTGATGCACGACGAGGACGGCATCACGCACATCGATTACACGCATTTTCACGAAGTCGTGCCGATCGACGTCGACACGGACGAGCGTGGTTCGCCGGGCGTGGTGATCGACGCGGACGCGTCATCGCCGGGGCCGGCCGCGCAGGCGTGATCGAGGGCGGCGGGGCGCCGCCCGTTCGGGCGTCACGCGTGCAGCAGACGCGCCGCTTCGCGCTGTTCGATCGCGACCGCGCGGCGGAACGCGTCGCGGTCCTCGGCGCGCGCGACGTAGTCGCCGAGCACGCCTTCGTGCGGCAGCAGATGTGCGTCGAACGCGATCTTCAGCGTGCTGGCCAGCAGCAGGTCGGCCGTGGTGAAGCGGTCGCCGACGAGCCAGCGGCTGTGGGCGAGCGCTTGCGCGAGCGCGCGCTGCACGCGCGCGATGTTGCCCCAGCCGAACGCGACCGGATTGCCGGACGCGCCGGTGAATTTCTCGGCCATCGCCGGTTCGAGACAGGTCGGTGTGAAGAACATCCACTGAAGGAAACGGCCGCGCAGCGGATCGTCGGGCGCGACGCCGAGCCCGGCGCCCGGGCAACGGTCGGCGAGATAGAGCAGCACGGCGCCCGATTCGGCGAACGGCGCGCTGCCGTCGTCGAGCGCGGGCAGCTTGGCCATCGGGTTGACTTGCACGAACGCATCGCTGCCCTGCTCGTGCGAGCGCAGGTCGATCGGCACGAGTTCGTACACCACACCGAGTTCCTCGAGCATCCACAGCGCCCGGAATGCCCGGGTCTTCGGCCAGTAGTAGAGCTTCATCGCGCCTCCGCGTTTGGGTGCTGCTGTCGATCCGGTGGATGCTCAAGCGTACCCGAGCGCGGGAGGTTCGGACAGAGGAACCCGGCCAGGGGCGCCGGTCGGTTGCCTGTGCCTGATTCGGTGCGCGGGAGCACGGGTGAACCGGGCGAAATGCCTCGTGAAGCCTTAGGCAATGGAAGTTCAATGAATGACTAGTTATTTATAAACTAGTTATAAAAATCGAGAGGTTTCAACGCAAATCCGCATCGTTACGATGCGCCCGGCCGCATTCCGCCGTACCCGCGCATACTGCAACGCGATCGTCCGGCTGCGACCGGAAACGCGCCGCCGCAATAACGAGGAGACACATCACGCATGACAAACGACGATCGCACCACGTTCGTTCCGCGCAGAACGCCCGAATCGGCGGCCATGGTGGCCGAGGTCAGACGGGCGATGGCGATCACCGCGCGGCTCAACCGCCTGACGTTCGACGATGCGGCCGACGTGCGCGCATTGTTCGGTGAACTGATCGGCACGCAGGTCGACGACGGCTTTGTGCTGATCCCGCCGTTCCATGCGACCGGCGGCACCGGCATGAAGCTCGGGCGCAACGTGTTCGTCAACCAGAACTGCACGTTCTACGATCTGGGCGGACTCGAGATCGGCGACGACGTGATGATCGGCCCGAACGTCAGCCTGATCACGTCCGGTCATCCGGTCGAACCTTCGCGGCGGCGCGATGGCGTGGTCGCGAAGCCGATCGTGATCGAACGCAACGTGTGGATCGGCGCGGGCGCGACGATCATCGGCGGCGTGACGATCGGCGAGAACGCGGTCGTCGCGGCCGCGGCCGTCGTCACCCGGGACGTGCCGCCGAATACGCTGGTCGGCGGCAATCCGGCGAAGGTCATCCGGTCGATTGCCGAATAACGTCGTCCGGGCGCGCGTGCCGGTGCGGTGAGGCGTCGTCGAACGGATGTGGACAACCCGTCGCCCCAGCCACTCGAAACGCTGTGCATCTGAACGGTGAGCGTGCCGCCGAGGCCGCCCGGACAAGCCCTCCGGGCTTTCCGCTGCTTTCGTCCAACCACGCATCCGCCGAACGGCGGATGAAAATCCGGTCGCGTACGGGTTGTGGATATCCGCGCCGCGAAACGACTCGGCGCGCTGTGGTTTTCACAGGTGAGGGTGACCGGATGCGGCGCGATAGATGACGCAGGTTGTGGACAACTCGCGGCAAGACGAAGCGAAACGCTGTGAAATTCGATGGTGAGTGTCGCGCCCGATCACGCGGGGCGCCTGCACCGGCGCGGGTTTCGCGCCGTTTGCCGCGGTTCGGCGCGCCGCGCATTCTAGCCGACTGTCGCGAGCGCGTGACTGCCGCATACGTGCCCGGGGACGTATGCATCCGGCTCCGGCCCCAATCGAAGGGCTGTGCATTCTAACGGTGAGCGCCGGCGCGTGGTTCGCAACATGCGGGTTTCGGTGCGCGTCTTCGCCTGTTCGCGGGACTCGACGCATCGTGTAACCCAACGGTGAATCTGGACCCTTGATCTGCGCGCAGCGCGCGAAGAAGCAGCCGCTCGACCGATGAAGCCACGCGAAGCACCGTCCGTGTCACCCTTGGACGCGAGGTTGCGAGCGAGGCGTCTACGCATTCCCGTGTGGATATCCGGCCGCCGAAACGACTCTCGCCACTGTGACTTTCGACGGTGAGCATCGGCGCTTCGTCGGGCGCGGTGCCGCTTCCGGTACGGATTGCCGGTCGCCGATGGGTTTCGACGCGTGCATCCTCCGTCGATCCAGGCACATTCGTCCATGTGGATATCCGGTTCCCGGGACCACTCGAAGCGCTGTGTTTTTCGACGGTGAGGGTGCGCGCCAGGCCGGCGGGCAACGCTGGTCCGGGCGTGGACAACTGTCGCGGCAACCACTCGAAGTCCTGTGTATTTCAACGGTGAGGGTGAAGCGATAGTCCCTCGACCGGCGTATTCCGGCGCGACCGTCCGCCGGACGGACGTACTCGCGGGCCTGTGTATCCGACCGGTGAGGGCGAGCAGCCGAGCGACGAAATGCGCGGGCTCCAATGTGGATATCCGCCCACAAACCGACTCGCCGCGCTGTGAATTTCAACGGTGAGCGTCGGCCTCCGAGCGCTCTGCATGCCGATTCCGGAGGTGGACATCCCGCCCCCGACGCCACTCGAAACGCTGTGCAATCGAACGGTGAGCGCGCTTGCCCGACCGGCCGAAGGACGCGTCGTTGTGGACATCCGCCGCCACCGACCAGTCGGAACGCTGTGTATTTCGACGGTGAGCGTGACGTCCCGATGCCGCCGAAACCCTTGCCGCTCGGGGTTCGAGCGCCCTCCACCCGGCTGGCGGCGAGCGTTGCGGCACGCACCGGCTTTTCTGCCGAACCACTCGACCGCCCTGACGCGCCGCCTGTCACGCTCCCGCCACCCGCGCGAAAACTCTCTCAAATCACGGCAAAAAGCTGCGCAGTTTTTCTCGCCACGGGCCGGTCCGCGCAAGATGAGAAAAAACATTCTCGCCGGCGCGCGAAAAAATAGAGCCATTCGCTGCCGGCACCCGCGCGTCATCCGACGCTCCGCCGCGCACGGCCCAGAACAGCACAATCCGGAGACATCCCCTCATGACCGCCCGCCTGCCCGTCGACGGCACGCCTGCCCTGTCCGACTACCGCCTGACCGATAACCTGACCGCGACGCGCGGCCGGATCTTCCTGACCGGCACGCAGGCGCTGATTCGCCTGCTGCTGATGCAGCGCACGGTCGACACCGAACAGGGGCTCAACACGGCCGGTTTCGTCAGCGGCTATCGCGGCTCGCCGCTCGGCATGGTCGACCAGCAGCTGTGGAAGGCGAAGAAACTGCTCGACACCAGCGGCGTGCGCTTCCTGCCGGCGATCAACGAGGAACTCGGCGGCACGGCCGTGCTCGGCACGCAGCGGGTCGAGGCCGACCCCGAGCGCACGGTCGAGGGCGTGTATGCGATGTGGTACGGCAAGGGCCCGGGCGTCGATCGCGCGGGCGACGCGCTGAAGCACGGCAACGCGTACGGTTCGTCGCCGCACGGCGGCGTGCTGGTCGTCGCGGGCGACGACCATGGCTGCGTGTCGTCGTCGATGCCGCACCAGAGCGACTTCGCGATGATGGCGTGGCACATGCCGGTCGTGAACCCGTCGAACATCGCCGACATGCTCGAATTCGGCCTGTACGGCTGGGCGCTGTCGCGCTACTCGGGCGCGTGGGTCGGCTTCAAGGCGATCTCGGAAACGGTCGAGTCGGGCTCCACCGTCGACCTCGATGCGTTGCAGACGCGCTGGCCGGCGCCGGCCGGCTTCACGCCGCCGGCGGGCGGCCTGCACAACCGCTGGCCCGACCTGCCGAGCCTCACGATCGAGGCGCGCCTCGCCGCGAAGCTCGACGCGGTCCGCCATTTCGCGCGCGCCAACAGCATCGACAAATGGATCGCGCCGAGCACCCACGCGAACGTCGGCATCGTCACCTGCGGCAAGGCGCACCTCGACCTGATGGAGGCGCTGCGCCGCCTCGACCTGACGGTCGCCGATCTCGACGCGGCCGGCGTGCGGATCTACAAGGTCGGCCTGTCGTATCCGCTCGAAATGACGCGGCTCGAGACCTTCGTCGACGGGCTGGCCGAAGTGCTGGTGATCGAGGAGAAGGGCCCGGTCATCGAGCAGCAGATCAAGGACTACCTGTACAACCGCACCGAAGGCGCGCGCCCGCGCGTGCTCGGCAAGCACGACGCGGCCGGCGGGTGCCTGCTGTCGGAGCTGGGCGAGCTGCGCCCGTCGCGCATCCTGCCGGTGTTCGCCGACTGGCTCGCGCGGCACAAGCCGGCGCTCGACCGTCGCGAGCGCGTCGTCGATCTCGTCGCGCCGCAGATCCTGTCGAACGAGGCCGACGCGGTGAAGCGCACGCCGTACTTCTGCTCGGGTTGCCCGCACAACACGTCGACGAAGGTGCCCGAAGGCTCGATCGCGCAGGCCGGCATCGGCTGCCACTTCATGGCGTCGTGGATGGAGCGCGACACGACGGGCCTGATCCAGATGGGCGGCGAGGGCGTCGACTGGGCCGCACACGCGATGTTCACGAACACGAAGCACGTGTTCCAGAACCTCGGCGACGGCACCTACTTCCACTCGGGCATCCTCGCGATCCGCCAGGCGGTCGCCGCGAAAGCGAACATCACGTACAAGATCCTCTACAACGACGCGGTCGCGATGACGGGCGGCCAGCCGGTCGACGGCAGCATCTCGGTGCCGCAGATCGCGCGGCAGGTCGAGGCGGAAGGCGTGTCGCGCTTCGTCGTGGTGTCCGACGAACCGGAGAAGTACGACGGCCATCACGGGCAGTTCCCGACGGGCACGACGTTCCATCACCGCAGCGAACTCGATGCGGTGCAGCGCGAATTGCGCGAGACGCCGGGCGTCACCGTGCTGATCTACGACCAGACCTGCGCGGCGGAGAAGCGCCGCCGCCGCAAGAAAGGCGAATTCCCCGACCCGGACAAGCGCCTGTTCATCAACGACGCGGTCTGCGAAGGCTGCGGCGACTGCGGCGTGCAGTCGAACTGCCTGTCGGTCGAGCCGCTCGAGACGCCGCTCGGCCGCAAGCGCCGCATCGACCAGTCGTCGTGCAACAAGGACTATTCGTGCGTGAACGGCTTCTGCCCGAGCTTCGTGACGGTCGAAGGCGCGGCGCTGAAGAAGGCCGCCGGCGCCGCGTTCGACGAAGCGGCGCTCGCCGCGCGCGTCGACGCGCTGCCGGTGCCGGCGACGCATCTGGATGCCGCGCCGTTCGACATGCTCGTGACGGGCGTGGGCGGCACCGGCGTCGTGACGGTCGGCGCGCTGATCAGCATGGCCGCGCATCTCGAAGGCAAGAGCGCGTCGGTGCTCGACTTCATGGGCTTCGCGCAGAAGGGCGGCTCGGTGCTGTCGTTCGTGCGGATCGCGTCGAGCGACCGCTGGCTGAACCAGGTGCGCATCGACACGCAGCAGGCCGACGTGCTGCTCGCATGCGACATGGTGGTCGGCGCGAGCGCCGAGGCGCTGCAGACGGTGCGTCACGAGCGTTCGCGGATCGTCGTCAACACGCACCGGATCCCGAACGCGTCGTTCGTGCAGAACCCCGACGCGAACCTGCATGCGGACGCACTGCTCGAGAAGATGCGCCACGCGGCCGGCGACGGCTACCTGTCGAGCTGCGACGCGCAGGCGCTCGCCGCGAAGTTCCTCGGCGATTCGATCGGCGCGAACATCCTGATGCTCGGCTACGCGTGGCAGCTCGGCCTCGTGCCGGTGTCGCTCGCCGCGATGATGCGCGCGATCGAGCTGAACAACGTCGCGGTGCCGATGAACAAGCTCGCGTTCTCGATCGGCCGGATGGCGGCCGGCGACGCGGCGGGCCTCGATGCGTTGTGGAACGCGCGCCATACGGTGGCCGTCCATGCCGCGCCGGAGACGCTCGCCGAGCTGATCGCCGATCGCGAGGCGCGCCTCGACGCCTACGGCGGCGCGCGCTACGTCGAGCGCTACCGGGCGCTGGTGAGTGCGGCGCGCGCGAAGGGCGACGACACGCTGACGCGCGCGGTCGCGACGACGTTCTACCGGTTGCTCGCGGTGAAGGACGAATACGAAGTCGCGCGGCTGTACACGGACGACGCGTTCCGCACCGCGCTCGAAGCGCAGTTCGAAGGCGTGCCGGGGCAGGCGTACCGCGTGAAGTTCAACCTCGCGCCGCCGACGGTCGCGAAGGCCGGCAGCGACGGCAGCACGCCGAAGAAGCGCGTGTTCGGCCAGTGGATGTGGCCGGTGCTCGGCCTACTGGCGCGCGTGCGCAGCCTGCGCGGCACGTGGCTCGATCCGTTCGGCCGCACCGTCGAGCGCAAGATGGAGCGCGCGCTGGCCGACGACTACGAGACCACGCTCACGCGTGCGTTCGCCGCGATGACCCCCGGCAATGCGGCGCAGGTCGCGCAACTGGCCGACCTGCACGCCCGCGTGCGCGGCTTCGGTCACGTGAAGGTGCGCAACCTGGCCGGCGTGAAGCGCGCGGAACGCGAGCTCGCGTTGCAGCTCGGCATCGACGCGGCGACGAGCGCGGCCGTGCAGCACGCGCTCGACGAGATGAAGGGTGCGGGGATGCTGAAGGGGATTCCGGTCGTCGTCGCGAAGTAACGCGAACGCGAGTGGATGCGAAAACGGCGACGCGGGTGCGTCGCCGTTTTTTCATGCATGCCGGTTGCCGCGCGCAGGCCGTTGCAAGCCCGTCAAAGAATGCCTTTCTTGCGCGTCGACAGCGCGGTTTCCGACAGGTCGATCTCGCGAATCAGCTTCGTCAGCGTCTCGTCGGAAATCTTGCTGTCGCTGCGCAGCCGGTACAGCGCCGAGCGCTCCGCGCGCACGGCCGCGATCCGCATCTGCAGCTCCATCGTTTCGGCCTGCTTCGCTTCCGCGCGCGGCGTGGGGCCGTCCTCGGCCAGCGCGGCGAGCCGGCGGCGATACTGGTCCATCACGCGTGCGGAGATGTCCGCGCAGCGCGCCGCGCCCGATTCGTCGAGATCGGCCGAAATCGCGTCGTGCGACGAATCGATCGCGCGGATCGCGGCCTGCGCGGCGGCCGAGCGCGCGATGCGCTCCTCGTCGCCGAGCGGGTTGCGCGACGAGCGCACGCCGCGCAGCAGCAGCGGCAGGCCGATCACCGCGACGATCAGCGAGCCGAGGATCACGGCCGACGCGATGAAGATCGCGGTGTCGCGGCCGGGCAGCGGCGCGCCGTCGGACAGCGCGACCGGGATCGACAGCACGCCGGCGAGCGTGACCGCGCCGCGCACGCCGCCGACCGTCATCACCGCGATCGTGCGTACGCCGGCCATCGTGCCGGCGAGGCCCTGGCGCGCGGCGCGGCGGCTCGCGAACCAGCGCAGCAGCCATACCCACAGGAAGCGGATCGCATACAGCGCGAGCATCATCGCGCACACGTTGAAGATCATGCGGCCGACCAGCGCGTCGCTCGTATGGTGCGCGTCGACGAGCGCGCGGCCGATGATGTGCGGCAACTGCAGCCCGAGCATGATGAACACCATGCCGTTGAACACGAACTCGATCATCGCCCACGTGCTTTCGGCGCGCACGCGCGACGCGACGGTGCTTTTGCGCGAGAAGCTCGTGTAATTCATCATCATCCCGGCCGACACGGCCGCGAGCACGCCCGACAGGTCGAGGTGCTCGGCGAACAGGTAGGCCGCGAACGGCACCAGCAGCGTCATCACGATGCCGGGCGCCGGGTCGCCTTCCTGTTCGGCGTTCAGGAAGCGTGTCGACAGCGCGCTGAACAGCCAGGACACGATCGCGCCCGTCGCGAGCCCGCCGGCCGCGACGATCACGAACGTGACCGACGCGGCGCGCAGCGAGAACACGCCGGTCAGCGCGGCCGCGATCGCGAACTTCAGCGCGACGAGGCCCGACGCGTCGTTCATCAGCGCCTCGCCTTCGAGGATGTGCATCAGTTGCGGCGGGATGCGACCCTTGCCGGCGATGCCCGACAGCGCGACCGCATCGGTCGGCGACAGCACGGCCGCGAGCGCGAACGCGATCGGCAGCGGTAACTCGGGAACCAGCCAGTGGGCGAAGTAGCCCACTGCGAGTACCGTCATGAACACGAGCCCGAACGCGAGCATCAGGATCGCGCGGCGCTGCAGGTATAGCTCGCGTTTCGGAATCCGCCAGCCGTCCGCGAACAGCAGCGGCGGAATGAACAGCAGCATGAAGATCTCGGGATCGAACGTGACGTGCAGGTTCAGCTTCGGCCACGCGAGCATCGCGCCGAACGCGATCTGCATCAGCGGCAGCGGCAGTTGCAACGGCAGGAGGCGCGTGACGGCGCCGGACAGCGCGACGGTCAGCAGCAGAATGAGGACGGTGAAGACGATTTCCATCGATACGGCGGATAGGCAGAATGAAACGATCGTACGGAGTGTAGCGTGCCGACGTGACGGATGCGCTCGAACGGGCGGTGCGTGCGCACGGAAATGGTGCATCGACGGCGCGCCACGGTGGTGCGGCAGCCCGGCGCGACCCTGCGGCGCACGGCTCATGCGCACCTTGCACGGAGCTTGCTTGAGGGAGAGCAGCCGCCCGGCCCGCGCCGGGCAACCGAGGGTCCAACCATGACATTGCGCGCGCCGTCCCGGTCGTCGTCCGTGACGCCGGACGGCGCGTTCGAGTGCATCACCAGGAGAAGGGCATGACGATCGTGCAACAGGAGCGTCCGGCCGCCGCGTCGCCGTACCGGTTCGAGCGGGAGATGAGCTCCGGCTTCGAACGGCTGGCGACGCAGCACCGCGACCTGACGCTCACGACCGTGTTCCAGCCGATATTCAGCCTGTCGCACCAGCGTGCGGTCGGCTACGAGGCGCTGCTGCGCGCGCACGATGCGCTCGACCGCGCCGTGTCGCCGCTCGACGTGTTCGGCGAAGCCGCGCGCCAGGGCGAACTGCTGCAGCTCGACCGGCTCGCGCAGGCGCTGCATCTGGAGAACTTCGCGCTGCTCGGCGCCGAGCGCGAGTGGCTGTTTCTCAACGTCCATCCGGGCGTGCTCACCGACCCGTTCCAGGCGGCCGCGCTGCTCGCGAACCTGAAGCGGCTCGGCATGCCGCCGCGGCGCATCGTGCTCGAAGTGCTCGAACAGCGCGCGGAGGACGTCGAGCGGCTCGCGGAGGCCGTGCGCGCGTTCCGCACGCAGGGTTTCCTGATCGCGCTCGACGATTTCGGCGCGGGCCATTCGAACCTCGAGCGGATCTGGCAGCTGAACCCGGACATCGTGAAGCTCGACCGGATCATGCTGTCGCATGCGGCACATCGCACGGGACTGACCGCGATCCTGCACGGGCTCGTGACGCTGTTGCACGAGGCCGGCAAGCTGGTGCTCGTCGAAGGGATCGAGACCGAGCACGAAGCGCAGATCGCGCTGTCGTGCGAGGCCGATTTCGTGCAGGGCTACTACTTCGGCCGGCCGGCGCCGGGGCTGCCCGACAGCGCGGCCGCGACCGGCTGCATCGGCGAGCTGACCGAGCGCTTTCGTCAGCAGACCGAAGCGCGCGAGCGGCGCGACACGCAGCGGCTCGCGCCGTACCTGCGCGCGTTCGAACGGGCGGCCGAGCGCCTCGAGGCCGGCGAGCCGCTCGACGAGGTGTGCTGGAACTTCCTCGCGCTCGACGCGGCCGCGCGCTGTTTCCTGCTCGATGCGCAGGGCCGGCAGTCGGGCCGCAACGTCGTGCTGCGCGCGGATCGCGCGCTGGCCGAGGCGCGCTTTTCGCCGCTGGCGGACGCGCAGGGCGCGAACTGGCTGCGCCGGCCGTATTTCCGCTCGGCGATCGCCGAACCGGGGCGCGTGCAGGTCACGCGGCCGTACCTGTCGATCAACGAGGCGCAGCCGTGCGTGACGCTGTCGGTGGCCGTGCGTGTCGGCGATGCGCAGCGCGTGCTGTGCGGCGACATCGACTGGGTCGACGACGACGCGCCAGTCGCGTAGCGACGCACGGCGCGCATGCGATGAGCAGCGAGCGGGGCGCGGGGCGGCCGTTGCGTTCACCGCGGGCTTCCCCGACAATGGCGCGACCGCGGCCATCGTGACCGCGCGCGCCGTCCCGGGGGCCACCATGGCGGCGAATAAAAAAGGAAAAAAACCATGAAACGACCGATTTCGCTGACCATCCTCGCGTGGGTCATCATCGTGACCAACGCGATCACCTGCGTGTATACGCCGTTCTCGATCGGCATGCCGACCACCCAGGCGCTGCTGTCGCACTACCTGCTGCCCGTCTGGGCGACGCTCGGCATCAGCGTGATCATCGAAGCCGCGAACGTCGTGATCGGCATCGCGATCCTCAAGGGGCGCGAGTGGTCGCGCAAGGCGTACATCGTGACGTTCGTGTTCGGCATCGCGTTCTCGTTGATCAACATGCCGGCGTCGATGCTCGCGGTGCTGATCCCGGGCGTCCTGCTGTTCGCCGTGTTCGTCTACCTGCTGTTCCGGCGCCCGGCGACTGCGTATTTCAGGCAGACCGTTGCATGAGCGTCGTGCGCAACGCGCTGGCGATCGTGCTGTTCACGATCGCCGGCTTCGGCGTGATGGCCGCGCAGCTGGCCGCGTTCCTGAAAGTCGGCCACGCGGGCGCGACGGTCGTATTCGTCGCCGTGTTGTTCACAGCGTCGGCCGTGCTGCTGGCTGCGGGCGCGTTTGCCGGCGCATTCCGGCCGCGTGCGCGCGGCGCGGGCATCACGCTGCTGGCCGCGGCCGCGACCACCGCGCTCGGGATGATCGGCTGGGGAATGCTCCTGCTCACGCCCGCGATCGTCGACATGATGCAGCAGCAGGGCGCGTACTTCGACGCGCGCATGTTCCGGTTCGTGTCCGGCACCGCGGTGACGGGGTTGTCCGCGCTGGTCGGCGTCTGGCTCGTGCGGCGCGGCTGAAGGACATGGCTGAAATGCGCGACTGAAATACGCGGCCGCCGGCACGCTGGCGTCCGTCACGCGGCTCGGCTAGGATGCGCGAATTATCCAGACGATTCGCGGGCCGCCCATGAACCGACATGCCGCTTCTTCCGTCCTCCTCGAAGTGATCGCCACGACCGTCGGCGATGCCCAGGCCGCCGCCCGCGCGGGCGCCGACCGCCTCGAACTCGTGACTGCGATCACCGAAGGCGGGCTGACGCCGAGCGTCGGCCTGATCGAGGCCGTCGTGGCCGCCGTGCCGATTCCCGTCAACGTGATCGTGCGTCCGCACAGCCGCTCGTTCGTCTATGACGCCGACGACCTGCGCGTGATCGAGCGCGACGTGCGCGCGGCCGTCGCGGCCGGCGCGAACGGCGTCGTGTTCGGCGCGCTCGACTCGCGCGGCGACGTCGATCTCGGCGCGCTGGCCCGGATCGCGGCCGCCGCGGACGGGCGCGCGCTCACGTTTCACCGCGCGTTCGACGTCGCGCGCGATCTGAACGCCGCGTTCGACGCGCTGCTGCGCGTGCCGGCCGTCACGTCCGTGCTGACGTCGGGCGGTCATCCGTCGGTGCTCGACGCGGTTGCGACGATCACGCGGCTCGTGCGGCAGGCGGCGGGCACGACTTGCACGGTGCTGGCCGGCTCGGGGCTCACGATCGACGCGGTCGGCGATTTCGTCCGCGCCACCGGCGTGCGTGCGGTGCATTTCGGCTCGGGCGTGCGGCCGCGCGGCGAGGTGCTGGCGCCCGTCGACGGGCAACGCGTCGAGCGCGTGCGCGCGGCGCTCGACGGCGCGGCGTCGCACGTGTGACGCACGTCCCGACACCGCACGACACAAACACCACACGACATCATCGGGGAGAGCGGGCCACATGACGGACGCCACGCACGACACGCACGACGGCGCGGACGACGATGCCGCGCCCGGCTGGGACGCGATCGACGCCGCGCTCGCGCGCCTTTATCCGGGCCAGGAGCCGAAGCACTACGGCACGCTGGTCAAGTGGCGGCTCGGCGGCCCCGATCCGCTCGACGGGATCAGCGTGTGGCGGCGCGCAGCGCCCGTGCCGCACTGGCATTTCGTCACGTACGGGCTGAGCGAGCTGTATGCGAAGGAGTCGGACGATCCGGCCGCCAGCGGTTTCGGCTTCGAGCTGACGATGCGCGTCGCGTGCGTGGCTGGCGACGACGAGCCGCCGCGCTGGGTGTTCAGCTTCCTGCAGAATCTCGCGCGCTACGTGTTCCAGAGCGGCAACGCGTTCGACGATGGCCACTGGATGACGGCCAACGGCCCGATCACGCTCGATACCGATACGGCGCTCTGCTCGATGGGCTTCGCGTTCGATCCGGAGCTGCCGGCGATCGACACGCCGCACGGCCGTCTCGCGTTCCTGCAGGTCGTCGGGCTGACGCTCGACGAGGAACGCGCCGCGAAGCGCTGGCGCACGCGTGCGCTGCTCGACACGCTGCTGCCGCACATGCCGCTGTGGGTGACCGATCTCGGCCGCGCGTCGCTGCTCGAACGCGCGGACGTGCGCGAGCAGGTCGACGCGGGCACGCAGCGCGACGGCTCGGCGAGCGGTTACCTGTTCACCGACGTGCTCGGCTGGGGCACCCGCAAGCGGCTGCTGCGCGCGCCGGTGATCGAGATCACCGTCGGCGCGCGGCAGGTCGACGAACTCGTCACGCTACTGCCGCTGCGGCTGCCGTTCGACCGGCCGTTTCGCCTCGTCGGTCACGACGGCGCGGTGCGGTTCGTGCGCGGCGACGCGAACGGCGTGAGCGACGAAGACGGCACGCTGACGCTGCGGCTCACCGACGCGACGGTGCAGGCGCTGGCGCGCACGCTGAAGCCGCGCGCCGGCGAGTATGCGATCGACGGGCTCGACGGCGTGCGCTGGCGGGTCGAGCCGACGGTGATCCGCGACGCGCAGGGCCATCCGGTGCAGACGATCGGCTAGGGCCGGCGCCCGAGCCGCGGCGCGTCACGTGTTGCGCACGAACCAGGTCCGCTTCGCGGTGCCGAGCAGCGCGCGATAGACGAGCCACGACACGACGAAGGTGGCCGGCGCCGACAGCGACGCGGCGAACCCGGTCGCCTGATTCAGCGCGAGCCCCGCGAACGCGCCCGCGAACCACGCGGTCAGGCCGCCCGGATTGAACACCGGCACGTGCGCGTCGCGGCATTCGACGTCGTCGCCGACGAGCTGCCCATAGCGCGCCGACAGGATGTGCGCGAGCGCGACGCCGACCCACGCGACGACGAAGATGCCCTGGTACGCGAGCGCTTGCAGGATCCGCGAGAAGATGTCGGCCATCATCAGCGCATAGACGACCGCGCCGACCACGACCGCCCACACGAATTTCGGCGCGCGCAGCCCCGCGACCTTCTGGAAGAACGCCTGCATGTTGACGGTCGCGAGGTAGTAGTTCGCGGTATTGATGCGCGACTGCGTGACCCACACGAACAGCAGCCCCCACACGCCCATCAGCTTCAGCAGCGCGAGCACGACCGACACTTCCGACAGCGTGCCGAGCCCGGGAATCGTGCTGACGAGATAGATGCCGGCCGCGCCGTTGACGAGGAACGTGACGAGGTAGAACGGCATCCCGAAGTTGAAGCGGCCGTGATAGCGGGCGTCGGCCTTGCGGCCGAAGCGCGCGTAGTCGAACGTGAACATCATCAGCACCCATACGCCCATGTAGTAGACGAAGCACTGCCACCAGCCGCCGGCCGGGGCGCCGCCCGCCGGCCCGAAATCGAGCCACGCGGCGTGATAGCCGTACTCGGCCGTCGCGAGCCCGACCGCCGCGAGCAACCCGAACAGGTAGAACGGCAGCAGCACGCCGTTGAACTTGTCGAGCCAGTGCTGCACGCTGCCGAACACGAGCGGCACGCTGTAGCAGACGACGATCAGCGCGGCCCACTTGTAGTCGAGCGCCGGAAACTGGTGATGCGCGGCGACCGCGATCACCGAGCCCTCGAACACCGCGTAGTAGATCGCCGTCGCGAAGAAGATCAGCGTCGCGAGCGCCGCGCCCGCGCTGCCGAACAGCACGCGCGAGAACAGCGCGACCGACAGGCCGGTACGGATCGCGTAGCGGCTGATGATCGAATTGACGATGCCGTACGAAACGACCGACAGCGCCATCCCGATCAGCGCGTTGCGCGCGCCGTAGGTGAGCGCGAGCGTCGCGCCGACGACGATGTAGAACACCGCGCTGCAGACGGCCCACCACGCCATCGTCAGCGCAAAGGGCGGCATGCGTGCGTGATCGGGAATGGCGAGCGTCGACAGGTCGAGATCCTCGTCGGTGCGGGCCTGAGCCAGGTTGGCCATGAGCGTGCTCCTCGATGAGCGAAACAGCGGACGACGTCTGGGCCGCGGCCCATGCGAGCCGCGGGGTTGCCCCGACGTCGGGGCGGGCAACCGGTCCGGCGAAAACGGCGCGCAGGCGTCCCCGCCGCGCCGCGCGCGGCCGCACGGACGGGAAACGGAAGCGAAGGATGAAAACGGATGGCGGCGCACGGCGCCCGGCGCGACGGCCGGGCGCGTGGCGCTTGTATGTTCAGTACTGACCAGTACGGTAAAGTCTGGTGGTAGCCAGACGAGACCGTGCAGTTTGCCCCGCGCTTGGGTGTTGGAGCCCGTGACTGAGTACAAAACGCACGGTTGCCGTGCTG